>JBOGZH010000335.1:0-7462 GCA_050697095.1 Solirubrobacterales bacterium | reverse complement strand
TCGGCGCGATCCTGTGCGGGTACGCGGTCGGCTCCGCGGGCTTCGCCCTCCACCACGTGCTCGGGCAGACGATCGTCCGCGTGTGCGGGACCCCGCACGCCGAGACCTACGCGGCGCTGCTGCCCCGGACGATGGAGGCGATGCGCGATCGGGCCCCCGAGGCGATCGCGGCGCTGGCCAAGGCGCTGGCGACCGAGCCGGAGGCGATCGGGGAGCGGATCGAGGCGCTCGGCGGCGGCCCGCGGGGCCTCGGGGAGCTCGGAGCGGACGCGGCGCGGCGCGCCGAGGTCATCGCGCTCGCCCTCCAACGCCCCCAGCTCGCGAGCACACCGGATCCACCGGGACCGGACGAGCTCGAAGCGATCCTGGAGTCCGCCTGGTGACGGTTCGATCAGGGTGATTCAGGCGCGGCCGCAGCATGCTCGGGCGGCCGGCCGAACGCCTTCGCGAGCAGGACCGATAGCTCGAACAGGCCGTAGAGGGGCGCCATCGAGATCAGCATCGTCACCGGGTCGGTGCCGGGCAGGAGCATCGCCGCTATCGCGATCACCAGCACCGCGTAACGCCGGTTCGAGGCGAGCTGCTCGGGGGTGACGATGCCCAGCCGGGTCACGGAGAGCACCCCGACGGGAATCTGGAACATCAGGCCGACCGCGATCAGGGAGAGAACGAAGAAGCCGTAGTACTCGCTCGCCCGAACCTGGATGTTGAAGTCATCGGTGTTGAAGTTGAGCAGGAACTCGGTCGCCGCGGGGACGACGACCAGGTAGGCGAACACGACGCCGGCGATGAACAGCACCGGCACCATCAGCAGGAAGGGCAGGATGACGCGCTTCTCGTGCGGGCTGAAGGCCGGGAGTAAGAAGGCGTAGGCCTGGTAGAGGAGGATCGGCAGCGCGAGCAGGATCCCGCCGTAGATCGAGAGCTTCAGCGTGGTCATGAACGGCTCGGTGACGCCGAAGGTGATCGGCTCGAGCTTGCCCGGGAGCGGCGCGTTGGCGACCTCGAGCAGGAGGTGGTTCTGCCAGAACGCGAGACCGCACGCGACGACGAGCACGGCCGCGCACACGATGATGCGCGACCGCAGCTCGTCGAGGTGGTCGACGAGGGTGAGCTCCTCGTCGTGCCTTGGCGCTCTCAGGCGGGCCACCGGTTAGGAGCGGTCGGGGGCGTCGTCCTTGCCGGTGATCGAGCTCTTGAACTCCCGGAACCCGTTGCCGGCCGAGCGCCCGAGCTCCGGCAGGCGCTTCGGGCCGAAGATCACCAGCGCGATGATCAGGACGATCGCTATTTCGAGTGGTCCGATGTTCGGCATCTCGTCACTTCCCTTCTCTCATTCGACTTCGACGGTCCCCTTCATGAACGGGTGGAACTCGCAGATGTACGCGTAGGTGCCCGGCTTGTCGAAGCTCGCCTTGCCCTCGTCGCCCTTGTTCAGGGCGCCGGTGTCGAACGAGCCGTCCTCGGCGGACGCGGTGTGGGCCGCCGAGTCGCCGTTGGACCAGCTGAGGGCGGTGCCGGTCTCGACCGTGATCGTCGGCGGGTCGAACTCGAAGTCGGCGATCTCGACCGCGTCGGCGGTCGTCGCGTCGGTCTCCGCGTCCCCCGGCGCCTCGCTCCCCGTCGCCGTCGCCGCCGGCTCCTCCTCGTCGCCGCCGCATCCCGCGGCGACGACGAGGATGGCGACCAGCGCGCAGACGATGAGGGCCACCGGGCGTCTGTGCGTGCGCACGCTGCCTCCTTACCTCGTGCCCGTCCGCCGCTACGACTTGACGAACGGCTCGACGGCCTTCAGGACCTCGTCCTCGGTCAGCGTCGGGTCGAACGCCTCGGGCGAGGGGTCCTCGCCTGCGGCGAACCGGATCGCCGCCGCGTGGCGCGCCTCGACCTGGACGATCCCGCCGGCGGTCGCGAGCAGCTCCTTCGACTCGATCATCGGCGCGGCGCCGTTGTAGGCGCTGACGCCGGTGTCCTCGAAGGTGATCGCCAGCGGGATCAACTTGTCGGCGCTCTGAAACGCGTCGCCGAAGTCGACCTTGGGGGCCTTGACGGGCTTGCCGCCGAGGTCTTCGATCGTCGCCGTCAGCGCGTCGACGTGCTCCTTCTCCTCGTCGCCGAACGTCTTCACGTAGCCGGCGACCTCCTTGCTCAGGCCGGGCGTGTCCGCCGCCCCGTCGTAGAACGCGGCCTCGAGATACTCGAGCGTGAGCGCGAAGTTGAGGATGTCGATGTCGCCCGATCCCTGCGCGAACGCCGTGCGAACCAGCGGCGTCACCGACGCGGCCCCGTAGAGGGCACCCGCGGCGATCACTCCGCGCATCAGGAACGTGCCGCGGTTTAGGTTCTCGACCTCGATCGCCGCGAGCTCCGGTGCGCTCTGCCGCGCGAGCGCGGGCGAGCTTGTCTTCGTGTTCTTCATCATCGTTTCCTTTCTCTCGCTGAGATTCGCCACGTCCGTCAGGACGCGATGAACGGCTGCACCTCGTCGAGCACCGTCTGCATGTCAGCGGGCTTCGCGAAGGCGCCGTCCGGGGTCGGCGGCTGACCGGTGAGGGTGTTCAGCACGGCCGCGTGACGGCCCTCGACCGAGTGGATCGAGAGCGCCGCGGCGAGGATGTCGGGACTCTCGATGTTCGCCGCCTGGCCGAGGTAGGCTGCGGCGCCGAGGTTCTCGACCGTCGCCGCGAGCTCGAGGACCGACTTCGGGTCGTCGAGCGGGAACTCGGTCTTCGGCTTCTTCGCCGGCTGTCCGCCGAGGTCCTTGGCCGTCGCGGTCAGAGCCTCGACGTGCTCCTGCTCGGCCTGGCCGATCTGCTCGATCAGCGCGAGGTCGGAGCCCTTGAACAGGCCGCTCTTGGCGACGTCGTCGTAGAACGCGGCCTCGAGGTACTCGAGGGTGAGCGCGTAGTTGACGATCCCGAGGTCGCCCTCGCCGAACTGCGAGGCCGTGTCCTCGCTCGTCGTCGTGGCCGCCGTCTCGTCGTCGTCATCGTCGCCGCCGCAGGCGGCGAGTAGGGCGCCGGCGGCGCCGGTCCCGCCGGTGATCGCGAAGAACCGCCTCCGCGAGACCGGATCCCGCGCGACGCGCTCCAGCGCGCTTCGCTCCTTGGGCGGGGAATAACTCATCCTGGCTCCTCTCGGTCGGTTTGGCGGGAGCAGATCGCCTCCCGCTTGCCCCTCCCTACGGGAGGTCCGATTGGGCGGATCACACCGTGCGTGCCGCGAGCAGTAACGGGGCAGGCGGGGCCGTGTAGAGGTTTCGGTGAGCGAAGAACGCCTGGCGCGCTACCACGCCTATGCACGCGAGCACGGGGTCAGCGTCGTGCTCTACACGCTCGTGCGGCTGATCCTGTATCCGTGTTTTCTGGTCTGGCTGCGCCTCGCCCGCCACGGGCGTGAGCACGCCCGGATCCGCGGGCCGCTGATCGTCGCCGCCAACCACCGCAGCTTTCTCGACCCCTTCGTGATCGGCGTGACGCTTCCGCTGCGGCGCTCGATGCAATACGTCGCGAAGGTGGAGCTGTTCGAGAAGCACTGGCAGGGGTGGCTCTTCTCCCGGCTCGGCGCCTACCCGATCCGCCGGGGGGAGTCCGACGAGGAGGCGATGACGACCTCGCGGCGGATCCTCGAGCGGGGCGGCGCGATCTGCATCTTCCCGGAGGGGACGAGGATCCGCGCCGGGTCGCTGGCGGAGCCGAAGCGAGGGGTCGGCCGACTCGCCCTGGAGACCGGCGCCGCGGTGCTCCCCGTCGCGGTGTGCGGGTCCGAGCAGGTCCGGCGGGGGTGGCGGATCAGGCCCCGCAAGGTCAAGCTCCGCGCGGGGCGAGCGATGACCTTCCCGCGCACCGAGCGCCCGTCACCGGCGCTCGCGGCCACGGTCACCGCCCGGATCTGGCCGAACATCGAGCTTCAGTGGGAGTGGCTGGGCGGGCTGCCGCCGCTGCGCAAGGCGGTCGTGATCGGGTCCGGGAGCTGGGGCACCGCGATGGCGATCCTGCTCGCGCGGGGCGGCCTCGAGGTGCAGCTCGGCGCCCGGACGCGCGAGGCGGCGGAGCGGATCGCGTCGGGCCGGGTCAACGAACGCTACCTGCCCGGCGTGGAGCTTCCGGAGGGGATCGGGGTGAAGCGAGCCGCGGACATCGAGCTCGCCGGCGCCGACCTGATCGTCCTCGCCGTCCCGTCGGTCGGCCTCCCGGCGGTGGTCGGCGGCCTCGCCGACCGGATCGGCGCACGCTCGGCGGTCCTCCTGCTCACCAAGGGGCTCGTCGCCCCGATGGGGACGCTGCCGACCCCATACGTGTCCGATCGCGTTCGCGCTCGCGCGATCGCCTCCTTGGGCGGCCCCGCGCACGCGCGCGAGGCGGTCAGCGGCACCGCGGCGCTCGTGCTCGGCAGCGGCGACGCGGACCTTCGCTCCCAGCTCGGCGAGGTGTTCGACCGCGCCGGGCTCGTGTGCGAGCGCACCGAGGACGCGGTCGGGGTCGAGGTTGCGGGCGTGGCGAAGAACGCGGCGGCGCTCGCCGCGGCCGCCGCCGAGCCTCACGGGCTGAATGCGGCCGGGATCGCCGCCGCGACGGTGTGGCGGGAGTGCGTCGAGTACGGGATCGCGAGCGGAGCGAGCCTCGAGACATTCACCGGTCTGGCCGGGGTCGGCGACCTGACGGCTACCGTGATGGCGCCCGGGAGCCGCAACCGCCGCGCGGGTGAGCTGCTCGGCACCGGTGTGCCGGCGGGGCAGATCCCGGAGCAGATCGGCCAGGCCTCGGAGGGGCTCGACTCGGTGCCGCTGTGCGCCGAGACCGTCGCCGCGGCCGGGGTCGAGGCTCCGGGGCTCGACGGCCTCGCGGCTCTGATCGAGGGGCGGATCGACCCGGCTGCCTGGATCTCGACCCTGCGCCGCGCCGAGAGCTCGCGCCGGGCGGCTTAAGTGCTGAGCCGAGGGTTACGCTCCATGGGTGGCCGAATCGAACGATCGTGCCGGGTCCCAAGCGGCCGCGGGGGCGAAGGAGTCGACCGCGGCCGAGCGGGAGTCCAAGGCGGATCTGGACCGGGCCTTCGAGGATCTCTACCGGGCGCATCTGCGCGACGTCTACTCCTACTCCTACTACCGGGTCGGCAACCACCACGACGCCGAGGACCTCACCGAGCAGACCTTCCTCCAGGCGTACAGGCACTTCGAGCGCGCGCGCCGCGAGTCGAACGGGCGGCCGTTGCGGCCGTGGCTGATCCGGATCGCGCACAACCTCGCCGCCAACTTCCACCGCGACCGCTCGCGGCGCCCCACCTCGACGCTGGAGCACGTCGATCCGATCTCCCACCCCCACGGGACGGAGCAGGTGGTCGAGGGGCGCGACGAGCTGCGGCGGGTGATGGAGGGCCTCACGCATCTGCCGGAGGACCGCCGCGACGCGCTGATCATGCGCTTCGCGCTCGGGATGGACAACCGCGAGATCGCCCGGGCTCTCGGGCGCACCGACGGGGCCACGAAGGTGCTGATCCACCGGGCGATCAAGCAGCTCGAGGGAGAGCTGGCGGAGGACGAGGAGTGATCAGAAACCGCGAAACCGCCAAGTTCGCTCGCGAACTTGGCGAGTTGTGATGGCTGACGGCGCCGACCTGGAGCGGCTGCTCTCCGACGCTCTGCGGCCGATCGAGCCGCCCGAGGACCTCGCCGGACGGGTGGAGGTCACGCTGTCGGCGGTGGCGGAGGCGGCCGCCTCCGAGCTCTCGGACTGGGCCGACGAGCTCTCCGAGGGCGAGCTGGCGGCGCTTCGCGACCCCCGCAACTGGGTGCGGCCGGTGGCGGCGGTCGCCGCCGGTGGCGTTGCGGGCACCGCGCTCGTGCTCCTGGGGCTGCGCCGCCGCCGCGGCTCCGGCGGGCTACGCGGCGTGGCCGACTCGATCCGCTCCCGTCTGGAGTAGCCAGTGCCCCGTCAACCAATGGACGCCCCGTTCTGGCGGCTGCAAGCCGTCGCCTGGCTGCGTCCTCGGTCGGCCACATAGCGCTGCTATGCGGCCTCCCTGCGTCCTGGCCATGCTCGGCTTTCGCTCGCCAGAAGCGGGCCGCCATTGGTGGACGCGGCACTACGTCGCCGCCGGCGCCGTCCTCGGCGTCGCCGCGCCGGCCGCCAGGCCCGTGAGGCCGAGCACCAGGTGGAGGACGTTGTCCTCGGTGTTCACCGGGAGGAAGTCGAGGATCACGCCGACTCCGCCCTCGGCCTCCGCGAAGCCCCAGATCGCGACGACCAGGTACACGAGGCCGAGCACCAGCGCGTAGGTGCGGGCCGCGTGCCCGACCGCCGCGAGCCCGAGCAGACCGGTGACCAGGTGAACGACGTTGTGCCACCCGTTGACGGCGAGGATCCCGAAAGCGTCGTCCGCTCTCAGCGAGGCCCCGGTGTCGAAGCTCGACTCGTAGAAGAACCCGATGATCCCGGCGATCGTCAGCACGCCCCCGACGAGCAGCGCGTACAGCCGAGCTGGGCTTGATCCTTCCATGTCGTTCCTCCCTTTGTGAGGATTGATCCGCGCGCTCGACGTCCGCGTAGCGGTAATTGGATCATGCGTCAGATGCATACCAACGGATCATTGCTTTGAACGTCGAGGCGCTCCAGAGGCTCGCGGACGAGGACCTGATGCCTCTGGTCGCGCGCAAGGACCCGGCGGCGTTCGAGGTCTTCTACGACCGGCACGGCGCCGCCGCCTACTCGCTCGCGCACCGGATCGTCGGCGATCCCGCCGCCGCGGAGGACGTCACCCAGGAGGCGTTCCTGTCGATCTGGCGCAGCAAGGCGCGATACGAGCCCACCCGCGGGAGCGTTCGCGCCTGGACGCTCGGGATCGTCCGCAACAGGGCGATCGACGCGCTTCGCCGGGAGGGTGGGCGCGCCCCGAAGCTCGACCTCGACGACGAGGCCGTTCTGGAGCGCAGGCCGGCGCCGGAGCGAACCGACGCGGAGGCGCTGCGCCGGGAGACGGCACGGCAGGTTCGGGGCGCGCTCGGCGCTCTCCCCAACGAGCAGTCCCAGGTGATCGAGCTGGCCTACTTCGGCGGCTTCACGCACTCCGAGATTGCGAAGATGCTCGGAATGCCGCTAGGAACGGTGAAGGGACGGATGCGGCTCGGGCTGGAGAAGATCCGCGCCCGCTTCGCGGAGTTGGTCGAATGAGCGCCGAGGACCATCGCCGCTGGGAGGACGAGCTCGCCGCGTGGATGCTCGGCGCGCTCGACGAGCCCGAGGCCGAGGCGTTCGAGCGCCACCTCGCGCAGTGCGAGCGCTGCCGCACCGACCTCAACTGGCTGCGGCCGGCAGTCGACTCGATCCCGGCTTCCGTGACCCAGGTCGCTCCGCCGCCGCGCCTGCGCGGGGAGCTGCTCGGGACCGTGCGCACCGAGGCGCGGAAGGCCGCAGCACCGCAGCGCCGCAAACGGCGCCGGCTCGCGGGGTTCCCGGTGCCGCGT
>JBOGZH010000334.1:0-5310 GCA_050697095.1 Solirubrobacterales bacterium | reverse complement strand
CGCCCGGAAGCGGCGTCGGCTGCGCCGCCTCGCGAGGGCGTGGCTGGCGGAGGCGGGAGCGCTACCGTCGTTCGCCGGGCTGCGCTTCGACGTGGTCGGGGTCCGCGTCGACGCCCGCGGGCGGGTCGTCGCCTACGAGCACCTCAGGGGCGCCTTCTAGGTCGAACCCCAACTCCAGCTCCGTGTAGGCGATCGACTGGAAGGAGCGCCGGTGCAGGACCGAGATCCCCAGCTCGGCGATCTTCGCCCGGTGCTCGGGGGTCGAGTACCCCACGTTCCCGGCGAAATCCCACCCCGGGTAGGCGCCGTCGGCGCGGCGCATGTAGCGATCCCGGGTCACCTTCGCGACCACCGACGCGGCGGCGATCGCCGCGCTGCGGGCGTCCCCGTCGACCACGGGGGTGTGCTCGACCCTGCAGCGTGGGACGGGGAAGCCGTCGACGAGGCAAACCGCACCGTCTACCGCAACGCGCTCGAGGCAGTCGCCGAGCGCGGCGAGGTTCGTCACGTGCAGCCCGCGGGCGTCGATCCCCTTCGCGCAGCGAGCCGTCACAGCCACCCGTGAGGCGGCGCTCATCACCCGCGGATACAGCTGCTCTCGCTCTTCGGGGGTCTTCTGCTTGGAGTCGTCGAGGCCGGCGAGCTCCCGGCGCTGGGACTTCCCGAGGCGCTCGTAGTCGAGCAGGACGGCGGCTGCGACCAGCGGCCCGGCGAGCGAGCCGCGCCCGGCCTCGTCGGCGCCGGCGACCCAGCGACGATCGAGGGAGCGATCGAACCGGAAGAGGCGCGCGGTGCGGCGGGCCGGGGAGGTCCTGCGTCGCCCGTTCGACGCGCTGCTCGGGTTCGCGGCGCGCTGTTGCTTCGACGCGGTCGGAGCGCTAGAGGAGCCCGATCTTCTGCGGGGGCCAGTAGGTCCCGAAGGCTTGGCCGATGATCCAGTCGCGGGGGACCGGTCCCCAGAATCGGCTGTCCTGGCTCGCCCCACGGTTGTCTCCCATCATGAAGTAATGGTCGGGTGGAATGGTGATCTCCTTCGGGAGATCGCACGCGCTTCCGCCACCGCACGGCATGATGAAGTTCTCGTCCGCGCGCTCTCCATTGACCACCGGCTGCCCATCCTGGATCCGCACGGTGTCGCCCGGGCCGGCGACGATCCGCTTGATGAAGTTCGTCTCCGACTGCTCGGGCGTCGGCTCCGGGCACGCCTGGCCCGGCTTGCGGCTGGCTCCGCAGCGGTCGCTGTCGGCTCCCTTCGGAGGATGGAAGACGACCACGTCGCCGACCTCGGGATCACGCAGGTGGTAGAGGAAGCGGTTCACCAACACGCGGTCCTGCTTGTCCAGAGTGGGCTCCATCGACTCCGAAGGGATCTGGTACGGCTTCACGACGAACGCTTGGATGAGCAGCGCGAGCCCGACCGCGAGCGCGACGATCACGACCAGCTCGAGCAGGGCGCCGCGGCCCGTTGTCGGCTTCGGAATCAGCCCGCCGCCCTGCCGCCCTCATCATCTCCGCGCGAATCCTCCGCCTCGTCCGGTGACTCTTCGGCCTCCGGCTCGGAATCCTCCGGCGGCTCCTCGCCCTCGTCCTCCCCGTCCTCTTCGGCTTCCGGTTCCTCGCCCTCCTCGGGCTCCACGGTCTCGGCCTCGCTGACCGCGAGGCCCTCCGAGTCGACCGCCTCGTCCACCTCCTCGCTGATCACGAGCTCGTCCTCGATCCCCCAGCGCCGCTCCGCGACCCGGGCGCGCTTCCCGACCCGGCCGCGCAGGTAGTAGAGCTTCGCGCGGCGCACGTCCCCGCGGGCGACCACCTCAAGCTTCTCGATCTTCGGCGAATGCACCGGGAACGTCCGCTCGACGCCGACGCCGAACGACTGCTTGCGGACCGTGAAGGTCTCGCGCGAGCTCTCTCCCTGGCGCTTCACCACCACGCCCTCGAACACCTGGGTGCGGCGACGGTTTCCCTCGATCACCTGGAAGTGCACCCTGACGCGATCGCCGGGCCGGAACGCCGGCACCCTGGCGAGCTGGCGCTGCTCGATGCTTTCGATGATGCCGCTCATCGTGGCTTGCCGTTTGCGGAGGGGGGAACAGCACAAACGCGGGCACCTCGGGGCGGCCCGCGCCCACGAGATACTAGCGAGCGCGGCTCATCTCCAGCCGCCACTCCCGAATCCGCTCGTGATCCCCCGAAAGGAGCACCTCGGGGACCCCCCAACCCCGGTACTTGGGGGGCCGCGTGTAGTGGGGGTACTCGGGGGCGCCGCCGAGCGCCTCGCTGAACGACTCCTCCACGGCGCTCTCGGCGTCGCCGAGCGCGCCGGGCAGCTTTCGGATCACGGCGTCGGCGAGGACCATCGCGGCGAGCTCGCCGCCCGAGATCACGAAGGGCCCGATCGAGATCGCGTCGGTCACGAGATGCTCGCGCACGCGCTCGTCGACGCCCTCGTAGCGCCCGCAAAGCAGCGCCAGCTCGCGCTCCTCGGCGAGCTCCCGGGCCACTGCCTCGTCGAAGCTGCGGCCCGACGGGGTGAGGAGGACTATCCGGCGTCCCGCGAGGCCCTCGCCGTAAGCCCGGCGGAGCGCGGCGTCGACCACGTCCACCCGCAGGACCATTCCGGCGCCGCCCCCGTACGGGGCGTCATCGACCTGCCCGGCGCCGAGCGGGGTCGTGTCGCGGTAGTTGAGCGGGCGTACCTCCAGGCCCTCGCGGGCGGCGTTCTGGACGTGGCGCTGGCCGAGGAACCAGTCGAACGCCTCCGGGAACAGCGTGAAGATGTCGAGCCGCCTCACTCCAGTATTTCGACCAGAACGCGCCGCTCTTCCTTCGTCGCCGCGGCCCGGGCGACCGTGCGAAGCGCGTTGGCGATCCTCCCGCCGCGGCCGATCACCCGACCGAGGTCGCCCTCGGCGACCGTCACCTCGAGGACGACGTCGCCGTTCTCCTCCAGCTCCTCGACCTGCACCTCGTCAGGGTCCTCGACCAGCGCCCGGACGAGGAATTCGATGAGCTCTCTCATTTCGTGCCGGTCGCCTCTATGCCCTTCGCACGCAGCAGCTGGGCGGCGGTCCGCGACGGACGCGCGCCGTGCTCGAGCCAGTGGCGCGCGCGGTCCTCGTCGATCACGATCGTCGAGGGATCGGTCTGCGGGTTGTAATGACCGATCGTCTCGATCGTGCGCCCGTCGCGCGGGGAGCGCCGGTCGGCGACCACCACGCGCCATTGCGGGTTCTTGCTCGAGCCCATTCTGCGAAGCCGGATTCGGACTGCCATCAGCGGCCCGTGAGGTTACAGAGCCGCCGCTCCGGCGCGTTCAACGGCGCCGCAGGAGCTGCTCGGGGCTGGGCATGCGCCCCTCGGCGAGCTGCTTCATCAGCTTCTGCATCTGTCCGAACTGCTTCACGAGCTGGTTCACCGACTGGATGCTGGTCCCTGAGCCCTGGGCGATCCGCTTGCGGCGCGACCCCTTGATGATCTCCGGGCGCGCGCGCTCTCCCGGGGTCATCGAGAGGATGATCGCCTCGAGCCGGTCGAGCTCGCCCTCGTCCATGTTCGCGTCCTTGAGCTGCTTCATCGCGCCCCCCATGCCCGGCATCATCCCCAGCAGGTTGTTGAGCGGTCCCATGCGGCGGACCTGGCGCATCTGCTTGAGGAAGTCCTCGAGCGTGAACTGCTGCTTGCGGATCTTGCGCTCGAGCTCCTCGGCCTGCTCCTGATCGGACACCTCCTCGGCCTTCTCGATCAGCGACATGACGTCGCCCATTCCGAGGATCCGGCTCGCCATGCGCTCCGGCTGGAAGCGCTCCAGCTCCTCGATCCGCTCCCCGGTGGACGCGTACATCACCGGCTTGCCCGTCACGGCCTTGACCGAGAGCGCGGCGCCCCCTCGCGCGTCGCCGTCCAGCTTCGTCAACACCACGCCGTCGAAGTCGGTGCGCTCGGCGAACTCGTCGGCGACGTTGACCGCGTCCTGCCCGGTCATCGAGTCGAGCACCAGCAGCACGTCGTGCGGCTTGATCCGCTTCTTGACCCGCGCCAGCTCGTCCATCAGCGCCTCGTCGATGTGGAGGCGCCCGGCGGTGTCCACGATCAGCACGTCGCGATCCTCCGCGCGCGCCCTGTTCAGCGCCCACTCGGCGATCTCCACCGGGTCGGGGTCCGTCCCCTTCTGGTACACGGGGACGCCGGCCTGCCGGCCGACCGTGACCAGCTGATCGACTGCGGCGGGACGCTGGGTGTCGCACGCGGCGAGCGCCGGCGAGCGGCCGTCCTTCGCGAGGTGCTTGGCGAGCTTCGCGCACGCCGTCGTCTTACCCGAGCCCTGGAGGCCGGCCATCAGGATCACAGTGGTCCCGCTCGACGCGAGCGCCAGGTCTCGCGCCGCGCCGCCCATCAGCTTCGCCAGCTCCTCGTTGACGATCTTCACGACCTGCTGGCCGGGGTCGAGGCTGTCGAGCACCCCCGCCCCGAGACAACGCTCCTTGAGCTCCGCGGTGAAGGACTTCACGACCTTGAAGTTGACGTCGGCCTCGAGCAGCGCGAGCCGGATCTCGCGCATCGCCTTGTCCACGTCGGCCTCGCTCAGCTTGCCGCGCGAGCGAACCTCGGAGAGGGTGGACTGAAGCCTGTCGGAGAGCTGGTCGAACATGAACCGTCCAGCTTACGCGAGGCCGATCGAGCCGCCGATTGATCCGTGTGGATCAGTCGCCCAGGAGGGCGACGGCGAACTCGCGAGGATCGAACGGGCGCAGGTCCTCGAGCGTCTCCCCCACCCCGATCAGCTTCACCGGGATGCCGAGCTCACTCGCGATCGCGAGCGCGATCCCGCCCTTCGCGGTCCCGTCGAGCTTCGTAAGCACGACGCCGGTCACCTCTACGGCGTCGGAGAACGCCTGCGCCTGCCGGAGCCCGTTCTGACCGGTCGTGGAGTCGATCGTGATCAGGGTTTCGTGCGGCGCGCCCTCCAGGCGCTTGGCGATCACCCGCCGCACCTTCTCGAGCTCCTGCATCAGGTTGCCGTGCGTGTGCAGCCGCCCCGCGGTGTCGGCAATCACGACGTCGGCGCCGCGCGCCTCGGCGGCGGCGATCGCGTCGAACGCGACCGCGCCCGGATCGCCTCCCGGCGTGCCCTTGACGATCTCGCACCCGGCCCTATCGGCCCATGCCTCGAGCTGCTCGATCGCGGCCGCACGGTACGTGTCGGCCGCGGCGAGGACCACGGAGAGCCCCAGCACGCGCTGGAGCTGCCACGCGACCTACCCCATCCTCGTCGTCTACCCGCTCCCGTTCAATCACAACACCATCACGACG
>JBOGZH010000333.1:0-8100 GCA_050697095.1 Solirubrobacterales bacterium | reverse complement strand
TCGTCGGCGAGCACCCCGGCGACGAGCGGCACGGCGACGCCGAGGGCGTTGCGGGCCGCGAAACCGAAGCTGAGACGGGGGACCTCGTCGGGGCCCAACGCGGACCCCGCCGAACCGGACGCGCGTTTGCGGCGCGCGCCGGCGCTTGTCAGCGAGCCTCCTCGTCGACCGCGAAGGGCCGCCGCAGATCAATCACCTCGAGACCGGGGCGGGCGAGCTGAACCAGCTCAGGGTCGCCGGTGAGCAGCGGGCGGCGTTGCCGTTCGGCGGTCGCGACGGCGAAGCAGTCGGCGTAGGAGATCGCGTGATAGGTCTTGACGCCCGCCGCGGCGAGGATCAGCGCTTCGTCGGGTAGCTCAGTGACGACGGCCCGCCGGATCGCGTCGACCGCCGACTTTGCTCGGTCCTCCCCCACTCGGCGCGCCTCGGCGTAGTAGACCTCACCGAGATTGATCCAGGAGACCCGCGCTCCCCGCGTCTCGACCCACGAGAGAACGCGCGGGCCTGCGGGCTCGCGCCTGAGCAGAGCAACGAGCGCCCAGGCGTCGAGGACCCCGCTCAGTCGGGGCTCCTAAGCTTTGCCTCCTCGTGCTCCCGTTCGGCTCGGTGCTCGGCTTCGATGTCGGCGGTGGACGCTCCGTCCTCGAGCAGTCCGAGAAGCTGCGTCGCCGCGGGCACGCGACGAACCCGGGCGGCTCCCTCGACAGAATCGACGAGCACATCTTCGCCGGGGTCAATCCCGAGCTCCTCACGGATCTCCTTCGGGATCACGACCTGGCCCTTCCGGCCGACGCGAACGGTCCTGGCAAGCCTGGTCATACCGCGAGTATAACCGGGAGGCCCCTCGATCCCGCTTGAGAACCGGAGCCGCCTCTCGGTGATCGCGGCGGTGCGGTGCGGTGAGAAGCCCGGAGCCGGATTCGAACCGGCGACCCCGTGCTTACCATGCACGTGCTCTGGCCTACTGAGCTATCCGGGCGCGCGGGATTCACTTTAGCTCCGGCCGCCGTCCACCGCGTCAGCGACCGCCGCGGCGAAGCTGTCCACGTCCTCCTCGGTCGTGTCCCAGGAGGTCATCCAGCGGACCTCGCCGCTGCGCGCGCTCCACACGTGGAACGGGAGCTCGCCCGGCCACTCGGCGAGCAGGCGCTCGGTCGCGGCGGGCGGGAGGATCGCGAAGACGGCGTTCGACTCGACGCGCTGGGTGACCCGGACGCCCGGGATCTCCTTCACGGCGTGGGCGAGCCGCGCGGCCATCGCGTTCGCGTGGCTCGCGTTTCGCAGCCACAACTCGTCGCGCAGCAGGGCGTCGAACTGCGCGGCGATGAAGCGCATCTTCGAGGCGAGCTGCATCGCCTGCTTGCGCAGGTAGGCGAAGTCGGTGGCGAGCTTGGGGGTGAGGAAGACAAGCGCCTCGCCGAGCAGGAGGCCGTTCTTGGTCCCGCCGAAGGAAAGGGCGTCGACGCCGGCGTCGGTGGCGAGCGCGCGCAGCGGGACGTCGAGGCAGGCTGCGGCGTTGGCGAGCCGGGCGCCGTCGACGTGGAGGAGCATCCCGCGCTCGTGGGTGAGCTCGGCGAGCGCGCGGACCTCGTCCGGCGTGTAGACGGTGCCGAGCTCGGTCGCCTCGGAGATCGAGACGACGCGCGGCTGGGCAGCGTGCTGGTCGCCGATTCGAACGCTCTCGAGGCGCCCCGCGACCAGCTCGGGCGTGAGCTTGCCGTCGGGCGTCCGGACGGTGAGCAGCTTGACGCCCGCGATCCGCTCCGGGGCGCCGCACTCGTCGACGTTCATGTGGGCGGTCTCGGGGCAGATCGCGGCCTCGAAGTGACGCGTGGAGGCGAGCAGGGCGAGGACGTTGGCGGCCGAGCCGTTGAAGACGAGGAACGCACGCGCATCGTCGCCGAAGTGCTCGCGGAGCCGCGCCTCGGCCGCCGCGGTGTAGGGATCCTCGCCGTAGGCGGGGACGTGCCCGGCGTTCGCCTCGGCGAGCGCGGCGAGGACGTCGGGGTGGGCGCCGGCGAAGTTGTCGGAGGCGAAGCCGCGGGGGTGCTCGGTCACGCCCGGAGTGATACCGGTTGGAACGATCCGGCTAGATCGTCCCCTGCGGCGCAAGCGATACCCAGGCCGACGGGCAGGAGATCTGGCAGACTACCCGCGCGGGGTCCGTGCCAGGAATTATCGGCGGAGTCAGCCCGTACAGGGACGCGTGCATGACAAGGCGGTCTTGGAGCCTCTTCGTATCGGCTGCGTTAGCAGCGTTACTGCTGCCAGCGGGCTCCGCTACTGCTGCCCCCCTGGGATACACATCTCCTGCGACCGAGGTGCAGTACTACTCGTTGGCCGCGGAGCAGGGCAAGGCACGCTGGGTCAGGGCCTTCCTTTGGTGGAAAGACATTCAGCGATCCGACGGCACTTACGACTGGGAGCCTTACGACCGCGCATACAACGAGGCCCTACGCGTGGGGCTGAAGCCGCAGTTGGTTCTTTGCGGTTGTCGGAACCCTCCCGATACAGAGGCCGAGTGGAGGCTCTGGGACGAGTTCGTAAGGCGGGCGGTAGCTCGCTACCCACGGGCCATGTTCGAGGCATGGAACGAGCCGAATCTGGGCTCCTCGTTTTGGGACGGCGCACCCCCCAACCCAGCCGAGTACCTGCGGCTTCTGAGGTCGGTCTCGCAGGTGGCCGGGCCAGCGCGCACCATCCCGGCGGGCCTGGCTCCGATTCATAGCGCCACCGAGTGCAGGATGCCTCCGCTTGAGTTCTTGAAGCAAGTGGGGGTTGACGAAGTAAAACGGCTTACCGAGCGAATCGACATCCACCTGTACCCGCGGAACCAGGGACGAGAGCTTGCTCTGTCTGAGTGGGTCGATTCGACCGTCAGTTTTGTGCGCCCGCTGAGACAGCTAGTGGGGCCGAAGGAGCGCATACAGGTAGGCGAGGTTGGGTTCAATAGCTTGTACCTGCCCAGCGAGGCCATCTATGCGGATCTGACGCGCGAGACCTTCAACCGACTGGACGAAAAGAAGAGGGTGGGACCGATCTTCTGGTTCCGGCTCTACCAGAATATCCAACGGCCCCCACGTCCTCGCCCCGGCTGCGCGCTCGACGACGATGTGGAGGCGATATCGCCCCCGCCCACTGGTACGACGACGTCTCCATACGGTGTCTTGGGACCGGACGGAAGCCCACTCCTACCGTTCTGGGAACTAGCGCGATAAGGGCAGGGGAAAGGCACTCCTCGCTGGATGCATGGGTTCGGCGTCCGACCACCCGCGTAGCCGGAGCCGTCAGGCGAGGTGAGCGGCAGGTCGATGTCCTGACTAGATGGCGCCGTCCGGTCGGGTCAGCACCGGCTCGAGCTTCGGCTTCAGCGAGGTGTAGAAGAGGCTGAGGGGGAACTCGTCGTCCTTCACCAGGTCGACGAGCTGCTTCGGCTCGGAGACCTCGGGGAGGTCGCGCGACTCCTTCGCCCACCGCGAGCCCTCGGCGGGCGGGACGTAGGCGGCGACGAGGTCGTGGGCGGCCGCCCACTGGGCGACCTTGGAGCGGTCGATCCCGGAGTGGTAGAGCTCCTGGACGCGCTCGCGAAGCGCCGCGACGCCCTCGGCGACGCGCTCCCACTCGATCGTCATCCGGTTGTCGGTCCAGTGCAGGTAGCCCTCCCTGTGCAGGAAGGCGAACAGGAGCTGGCCGCCGAGCCCGTCGTAGTTGCGGACGCGATTCCCGGTGACGGGGAAGCGGAAGAGGCGGTCGAAGAGGATCGCGTACTGGACGTGGCGGGCGGAGGCGTGCCCCTCGGCCTCGAGCTTCGCCGCCTCGGCGAACGCGGTGAGGTCGCAGCGCAGCTCCTCCAGCGAGTACATCCAGTAGGGGCTGCGCTGGCGGATCATGAAGGGGTCGAAGGGGAGATCGCCGCGCATGTGGGTGCGGTCGTGGATCAGGTCCCAGACGATGTAGGCGTTGCGCGAGAGCTCGGGCGAGACGAGCAGGCAGGCGGCGTCGGGGGGCAGGTTTAGGTGGAGGATCTCCGCCGCCCCGCCGGCGACGCGCCGCAGGCGCTCCGCCTCGCGGTCGCAGAAGATCGCCCCGAAGTTGCTCGGCGGGCGTTCGGCGGTGGAGAAGGTCTCGGGGAAGAGGACGGCGCACTCGGAGTCGTAGCCGCTCGTGTAGTCGACGAAGGTGACGGGGACGTACTTCGCGTTGTCATAGCGGGTGCGCTCCAGCTCGGCGACGAACTCGGGCCACGGGGTGCGGGCGATGAGCGCCTCAAAGCAGGTGTCGCGGGAGGCGTTCTGCTTGTACATGGGGAAGACGGCGAGGTGCTCGATCCCGTCGCGGCGCTCGCGCTCGGGGCGGAAGGCCTCGGTGGAGCGCATGAAGTCGGGCTTGGCGAAGCCGGCCTGCGCCCAGGCGCGGAGGTCGTCCCCGAGCGCCCCTATGTAGTCCTCCTGGTGGGGGAAGTGGTGGGCGAGGCGGTCGGCGGCGGCGGCGATCGTGGTGGTGAGTTGCTCGAGCCGGGCGCGGTCGTGTTTGGAGAGGTCGACCGAGCCGTCGGGCTCCTCGGTGGCGCGAAGCTCCTCGACGGCGCTCTTCAGCTCGCCCCACGCGGGGTCGGCCTTGGCGCGGGAGTCGGGGAGCGCCTCGTCGCCGCGGAAGGAGGGCTGCGCGGCCCAGTAGACGAGGTTGAGCCACAGCGCCCGATGGTCGAGCTCGATGATGCAGTCGTCGCCGAAGAGATCGGAGTCGGCGAACACCACGACGTGCCCGTCGCCGTGCTCGGCGATCGCGGCGAGAGGGGCGTCGGGAGGGGTGGCGGTGTCCGAGGTGCGGGCGATCACCCGCCCATCGTTTGAGAGCGCGAGCGTGCCGGCGCGGTAGAAGCAGGCGCGGTGGACGCGGGCGAGGAGGTCGACGTCGCCCTCGCCGTTCGCGCCCTGCTCGAGCTGGGCGAGCACCCAGGAGGGCGCTTCCTTGTGGTGGTGCTCGTAGTCCTGCACAGTGCGGCTCTCGAGCTCGATCCCGAAGCGGGCGAGGAGGTCGTTCAGGTTGTTGCCGTACTTGTCCTGCTCGGTCTCGCCGAGCACGATGAGGCCGCCGCCGCGGCTGACGAACTGGACGATCGCGTCGAGCTCCTCGTGGGAGAGCCGGGGAGAGTCGCCGTTGGTGGTGAACTCCCACCGTGGGTCGGAGGGATGGGCGATGACGAGGACGTCGGCGTCGTCGAGGACGTCGGTGAGTGGGCGGTCGACGTTCGGCGCGACGCTGAAGTCGTGGGCGGCGAGCGCCTCGGCGGCGAGCGCGTAAGAGGAGTCCTCGGGGTGGGCGGGCTGCATGCGGCGCGCGGCGTCGGGCCGCACCGACCACGCCTCGCTGTGGAACTCGTCGAAGATGACCCGGGCTTGCTTCATGACGACTCCAGTCTGCACCACAAGCTAGGACCGCGGCAGGCGGCAGTCAATGGCGGTTGCGGCCAGCAGAGCGTAGGGCCGTGCACCAATTCGGCACAGCTTTCTGACATTCGCGAGCCACCCGTCCGAGATGGAGGCGTAAGGTCGATCGCGTGGATCGACCGAACGCCTCCACCGCTGAACGGGTCCGAGCGATCAACCGTCGCCAGCAGGGCGACCTCGGCGAGGCCTCGGCAATCGAGTGGTTCTCGCGGCTCCGCGCCACGATCTTCATTCCCTTCGGTCACAGCCCTGACGTCGACTTGGTCGTCGAGTTGGAAGGACAACTGCTGCGGATCCAGGTCAAGACATCGACTCAACTCACTGAGACGCCGGACGGCCACGTGCGGAGGGCGGTGTCCTTGCGAACGTGCGGTGGCAATCAGAGCTGGACCGGCGTCGCGAAGGAGATCGACCCTGCCCGTGTGTGGACTTCCTCTTCGTCCTCACAGGCGATGGTCGCCGGTGGGTGATCCCCTCCGATTGCCTGGAGGCGCGGAACTCGATTCGCCTGGGCGGAGCGAAGTACTCCGAGTACGAGATCGACCCGGCGCCTCCGATTGACCAACTGGTCTACGGAGAAAGGCGCCCTTTAAACTCGATCCCGGCACTGGGGGAGTATCCAAGAGGTCAAAGGACGGCCGCTGTAAACGGTCAGGCACTGCCTTCGCAGGTTCGACTCCTGCCTCCCCCACTTCCGCGCCGCGAGTCCCGGTTCAAGCGCACGAAGTACGAGCGCAAGCTCGGACGCTGTGGCCAAACGACGATCAACGAGAAGCGCAAGGTCACGATCCCGCAGCAGGCTGTTCTGGAGGCTGGACTCGACGTCGGCGATCGGCTCCGGGTGCGGGGCCACGGGTACGGACGGATCGTGCTCGAGCGGATCGGGCTCTACGACGACGTTCTGAAGGGCGCTGCGTAATCGTCGCCGGCCAGCGTCGCGCCCCGATCACGGACTAGCGTTGGCGGGAGCGATGCCCGCGACCGATGAGCCACCCGCTTACTCGCTCCGCCCGGCGGACGGCCGAGACGCCTCGAAGGTCGCCGAGCTCGTCGATGACGCGTACGGGCACTACGTCGAGCGGATCGGGATCCTCCCCGGCCCGATGACCGAGGACTACGCGGACGTCATCCGCACCCGAAGGGTCACCGTCGCAGAGAGCGAGGGAGAGCTGGTCGGCGTGCTCGTCCTCGGCGTCACCGACGAGGGATTCTGCATCGACAGCGTCGCCGTCGACCCCTCCCGCCAGGGGACGGGGCTCGGAAGAGCCCTCCTCGAGCTCGCGGAAGCCGAGGCGCGGCGCGCCGGATTCGACTCGATCTACCTCTTCACGCACGAGAAGCTGGCCGAGAACCTCGCGCTCTACGCGAGGATCGGGTACGTCGAGTACGACCGGCGCTCCCCGGGAGACTTCTCCCTCGTCTTCATGAGGAAGCAGCTCTAGCGGCGGGGGCCCGCCGGCCCACGCTCTCGCTCAGCCCAGCTCCCTCAGCCGCTGCGCCTCCGGCAGCTGCTTGAGCTTCTTCAGCGTGTTCGTCTCGATCTGGCGGATCCGCTCGCGGGTGACGCCGAACGCCCGCCCCACCTCCTCGAGCGTGAGCGGCTCGTGCCCCCGGAGGCCGAACCGCAGCTCGATCACCTGGCGCTCCCGCTCCGGGAGCGCGTCGAGGGCGCGCTGGATGTCCTTCCGCCGGAGGCTCTCCGTCGCCGACTCGAACGGCGACTCCGCCGCCTCGTCCGCGACGAAGTCGCCCAGCTCGGACTCCTCCTCGTCCCCGATCGGCTTCTCGAGCGATACCGGAAGCTGCGCGACTCGCAGGATGTCGCGCACCTCGCGAATGCTCCACTTCAGCTCCGCGGCGATCTCCGCCGGCTCGGGCTCCCGCCCCAGACACTGCACGAGCTGGCGCTCGACGTGCGCCACCCGGTTCAGCTTCTCCACCATGTGAACCGGAATCCGGATCGTCCGCGCCTTGTCCGCGATCGCCCGCGTGACCGCCTGGCGGATCCACCACGTCGCATAGGTCGAGAACTTGTAGCCCTTGCGATAGTCGAACTTCTCCACGGCCCGGATGAGGCCCAGGGAACCCTCCTGGATCAGGTCGAGGAAGGAGAGCCCGCGGCCGAGGTACGCCTTGGCGATCGAGACGACGAGGCGCAGGTTCGCCTCGATCATCTGCATCTTGGCCGCCATGTCGCCGCGCTCGATGCGCTTGGCGAGCGTCACCTCCTGGTCGGCGGTGAGGAGCGGAACCTTGCCGATCTCGCGCAGGTAGAGGCGGAGCGAGTCGAGGGAGGGCTCGACGGTCAGGTCGAGCTTCGGCCCCTTCTCCTCGTCGGCGAGGGCGGGCTGCTCGTGGGGCGGAGCCTTGTGCTCGACACCCTCGACGAGCTCGATGCCGTGGTCGATGAGGTACGTATAGAAGTCCTCGACCTGCTCCTTGGTGAGGTCGACCTCCTCCAGGCCCGTCACGATCTCGTCGTAGGTGAGAAACCCCTTGTCCTGTCCGTCTGCGACGAGCTTGTGGAGTTCCTCGATCTCGGGCAGGGAGATGTCGACCGTGAGCATAGACCTCGCCTTTCTCGTTACCGATGCAACGACATTGCGGTTGGAACGAAAAGAGCCGGCGAGGGCGAGTTCAGGCGCTCCCC
>JBOGZH010000332.1:0-8970 GCA_050697095.1 Solirubrobacterales bacterium | reverse complement strand
ATGTAGGAGTCAACCCGCGCGATCGCGTCGTCGTCGTTGTACATGTGCGGCTCCTCGATCGTCACCAGCACCTCCTCGCCGACCTGGAACGGCAGCGCCCGCTCCTCGATCTTGCCCCGGGTGCCGCTCTCGGCCACCTCGAAGGTGTCGATCGGCAGCGTCGCGCCGCCCTCGAAGTGGAAGTGCTTGCCCGTCTCGGCCTCGAGCTCCCTCAGCCCGCTGTCCTCGCGGAGCAGCTCGGCCGCGACCTTCGGGTTGACGCGGATCAGGTGCGCCTCGGGCTTCGCCCGCTGCTCGATCACCTTGCGCAGCTCCCGCACGACCTCGATCGCGACCGTCTCCTCGGAGCGCACCACGCCCTCCCCGTCGCAGGTGGGGCAGCGCGTGGTGAGGATCTCCCGCACCCCGTCGGTGACGTTCTGGCGCGTCATCTCGACGAGCCCGAGCGGGGAGACCTCGACCACGTAGGTCTTCGTCCGGTCCTCGTCCAGGTACTTGCGCATCGTCTTCAGCACCTGATCGCGGTTGCGCGACCGCGCCATGTCGATGAAGTCGATGACGATGATCCCCCCGATGTCCCGGAGGCGGAGCTGGCGCACGACCTCCTCCGCGGCCTCGACGTTCACCTTCGTGATCGTGTCCTCGAGCCTGCCGCGCCCGCGCCCCGTGAAGCTGCCGGTGTTGATGTCGATCACCGTCAGCGCCTCCGCGTAGTCGATCATCAGGTAGCCGCCGGAGGGCAGATCGACCCTGCGCTCCAGCACGGAGTTGAACGCGCCCTCGATTCCGAAGCGCTCGAAAAGCGGCTCGCGGCGCTTGTACAGCTCCACCGAGTCGACGAGCTCCGGCGCGGTGCGCTGGAAGAAGCTCGTCACCCGGGCGTGCTGCTTCTCGTCGTCGATGATCGCGCCCTCGAACTCGCTGCGCAGGACGTCGCGCAGCACCCGCACCGAAAGGTCGGCCTCCTGGAAGACCATCGCCGGCGCCTTCGCGTCGGCGGAGCGCCGCTCCAGCACCTCGTTGAGCTTGTGCAGGTAGCCGATCTCGCGCTCGAAGTCGGCCTTCTTCGCGCCCTGGGCCGCGGTGCGGATGATCAGCCCGCCGTCGTTCTTGTGCAGCTTGTCGAGCAGCTTCCGCACCCGCTCGCGCTCCTTGTCGGGAAGCCGGCGGCTCACCCCCACGCCGCCCCCTTGGGGCATGTAGACGAGGTAGCGGCCGGCGATCGAGAGCTGCATGCTGAGCCTCGCGCCCTTCGTCTTCAGCGGATCCTTCACCACCTGGACGACGATCTCCTGGCCGGGCTTGATCAGCTGGTCGATCCGCCGGCCCTTGCCGCGCCCCCGTCTCGGGGCTGCCTCGCCGCCCGGAAGGACGATCTCGTCCACGTGCAGGAAGCCGTTTCGCTCCAGGCCGAAGTCGACGAACGCCGCCTCCATCCCTGGAAGCACGTTGTCGACGACCCCCTTGTAGATGTTGCCGACGATCGACCGCTGGCCGCGGCGCTCCACGTACAGCTCGGCGACCTTCCAGTCGGCGTCATTTGTCTTGCGGCCACCTCCGGAGCGGCCACCCTTCTCCTTGCGTCCATCCCGATCGCTGCGCGCCGTGCCCTTAGCCTCCTGCACGGCAACGCGCGTCTCACCGGGATCGACCGATACGAATATTCGCTTTCTCAAGTGCTCACCTCAGAACATTGGGTTTTCCCTGCGGCGGGAACGCCTAGAACAGGGATGCCCTGCTCTTGGAGGTGAGCTGCGCCTGGACGTAGATGCTCTGAAGCAGCCCGATCGCCATGAACGTGGTGAGCACGGAGGAACCTCCATAGCTCATCAACGGCAACGGGATACCGGTTATCGGCATCACCCCCAGGGTCATGCCGACGTTGACCAGTAACTGGAACATGAGCATCGCGACGATGCCCGCCGCGATCATGCTCCCGTACAAGTTCTTCGAAAGCGTCAGTATGCGCAGCGCCCGCCATATGAGCAGGGCGTAGAGGGACAGAAGCAACGCAGCGCCGACGAAGCCGTACCGCTCGCCGACCACGGCAAAGATGAAGTCCGTGTGGCGCTCCGGCAGGAAGCCGCTCTGCGTCTGGGTGGCCTCGTCGCCGCGGCCGGTCTTTCCACCCGAGCCGACGGCGATCAAAGCCTGGTTGATCTGGTAGCTGGAGTCGCTCGGGTCCTCGCTCGGATCAAAGAACGAGGTCAGGCGCTCCTCCTGATAGCCCTTCAGCACGGGGACGCCGACGGCGGGGGCAACCACCAGAACGATGGTCACCGCCGCGACGGCGAGCCCGCCGAGGGCCGCGAAGTGCGTCCAGCGCACTCCGGCGATGAAGAGAACGGCCAGCGTGATGACGACGAACACCGATCCCGTGCCGATGTCCGGCTGCAGGAAGACGAGTGCCGCCGGGGCCAGCCCAAGCAACAACAGGCGGGCCGTCCGCTGGCACTCGGGGATCCGCCTCGCGCGGTCGATCACGAACCCTGCGAGGGCCGCGATCAGCAGCACCTTGCCGATCTCCGATGGCTGGAAGGTGAAGAAGGGAAGCTCGATCCAGCGGCGTGAGCCGCGGGCGGCGGCGCCGACCACGAGCACGAGCGCGATCGAGGTGACCATCGCCGTGTAGATCCCGACCCGAAGCTCGCGGAAGCGCGAGTAGTCCACGCGCGTGATCGCGAGCATCAGGGCGATCCCGAGCACCGCGTAGATGCTCTGGCGGATGACGTAGAAGAAGGGCTCGCCGGCGACCTCCCCCTCGGTCGTCGCGGCGAGGGTGACGATGCTGAACAGGATCAGCCCGATCGCGGCGACGCTCAGCAGGGGGTCCATGTGGGCGAGCCCCAAGCGCTCGGCGAGCCTCGCCGGCCCGGAGTCGAACGGCCGCGGCGCGGGGGTCGCCCTCGCGACCGGCCTCGGCCTGGTCCTCGCGGTGGCCATCAGTCGTAGCTCCCCGTCGTCGCGCCCTGGTCGGGGGAGACCGCGGACGCGGGCGCGCCCGGCTCGGTGTCGAGGGCCTCGGCGAGGATCTGGGACGCGGCGGGCGCCGCCGAGTCGGCGCCGAACCCGCCGCCCTCGATCGTCACCGCGACCGCCAGCTTGGGATCGGGATAGGGGGCAAGCGCCACGTACCAGGACTGGTCGGGCAGATCGCCGCGCTCCGCGGTGCCGGTCTTGCCCGCGACGTCGATCTTCCAGTTCCCGAAGACCTGGTACGAGGTTCCGCCGGGCTCCATCGCCGCGGCGTGGAGGCCGTCCATGATCACCTGCCGGTGCCCGGCCGAGATGTCGAGGTGGCGGCGCGGCGCCGGCCGGATCTCCTGGATCACGCGCCCGCTCGAGTCCTCGACCTGCTGTGCGACATGTGGCCTCACGAGGTCGCCGCCGTTGGCGATCGCCGCGTACGCGACCGCGAGCTGCAGCGGGTTGGTCTGAAGGTCGCCCTGGCCGACGGAGAGGTTGACGGCGTCTCCGGCCGACCACGGGCGGTCGGTCTCGCCCTTCTCGAACAGGACCTTCTGCCCACCGGGAGAGTCCGGCTCCTGCGCCTGGTCGAAGAGCTCGTTCCGCCACTCCGGCGTCGGCACCAGCCCCTCGGCCTCGGCGGGGAGGTCGATGCCCGTGGGGCTGCCGATCCCGAGCGCCTCGGCCCAGCGCTGGATCGGGTCCGAGCCCTCCTGCTCGGAGTCGAGCCCGAGGTTGTAGAAGAACACGTCCGAGGACACCTTGATCGCCTCCGCGAGCGAGATCGGGCCGAACACCTGGTCGCCGGCGTTCTTGAACGTCACCGTGTCGAGCCTGAGCGAGCCGGTGTCGTTGATCACCGTGTCCGGGGTGATCAGCCCCTCCTCGAGCGCCGCGGTCGCGGTGATCGCCTTGAAGGTCGAGCCGGTCGGGTACAGCCCCTGGATCGCGCGGTTCGAAAGCGGATCGTCGGTCGCCTCCGAGCTGAGGCGCTCGTAGGTCGACTCGGGCACGATGGGGCGGGTGAACACCTCGGGATCGAAGCTCGGATAGGACCCGAGGCCCAGGATCTCGCCGTTGCGGACGTCCATCGCGACGAACGCCCCGGGCAGCCCGTCGAACGAGCTCAGCGCCGCCTCGCCGGTCTCCTGCACCCCGGCGTCGACGGTGAGCCGGAGGTCGTTCCCCGGTACCGCCTGCTCGGAGCTGAGCTCGCCGCCTCGCGGGCGGCCCAGGGCGTCTACCTGGAGGCGGGTGGCCCCGGGCTGTCCGCGGAGCAGGTGGTCGTACTGGTACTCGACGCCGGTCTGGCCGATCTGGTCGCCCGGCTCGAGCTGCTCGTAGCGAGGCTCCTCGAGCTGCTCCTCGGTCACCTCGCGCGGATAGCCGAAGATGTGGGCGCCGACGCTGCCCTTCGGGTAGCGGCGCACGAACACCCGCTCCACCGCCACCCCGGGGAGGTCGGCCTGGTGCTCCTGGAGGTAGTAGACGAGCGGGTAGCCGACGTCGCGGCGCAGCGTCACCGGGCTCGCGGGGAGCTCCTTGGTCTGGACGCGGATCTCCTTGCGGATCTCGTCGGCGGACATGTCCGCCACCCCGGAGAGACGCTCGATCACCCGCTTGCGGTCGCGGTGGCGGTGGGGCAGCTCCTGCGGGGTGACCTGGAGCGCGAGCGCGGTGCGGTTGTCGACCAGCACCTTGCCGTTGCGGTCGACGATCTTGCCCCGCGGCGCCTGCACCCTGAGCTCGCGGATCTGGTTGTTCTGCGCCTCCGCGAGGTAGCGGTCGCCGGACAGCACCTGCAGATACCACAGGCGCAGGAAGATGATCGAGAAGATCAGCAGCGCGGCCCCGCTCAGCACCGCCACCCGGAAGCTGAACTGGGAAGTCGCCGGAGGCCGGTTGTCACCGCGCAGGTACATCACCGTTCACTCATCTTGAGCTCGCCCCAAGGGTGACCGGAAAGCGGCGGCGCCGTCTCGGCGTCTCGTCCACGAGCGCCGGACGCAGCACCCACCGGACCGCGGGGTAGAGCGGGATCGCGAGGATGAAGCCGAGGATGCTCTGGAGGATCACCTCGCGGACCACGAGGACGCTGACCGGCGCGTCGACGCCCAGCATCAGCTGGATCGCCGCGAAGGAGAACCCGCCGAAGAGCGTCAGCCCCGCCGCGAGGCCGGGCGGCACGAACGGGTTCGAGATCTCGAAGCTCTCCCTGTAGCGGCCCGCGAGGTAGCCGACCGCTACGAGCACGAGGGAGGTGACACCGAGGGTCTGAAGAAGCGCGGAGTCGAGCAGCAGCCCGGCGGCGAAGCCGCATACCGCTCCCACCACCGCGCCGCCCAGCAGTCCGAGGCAGACCACCATCACCGGGAGGAGGGCGGGCGACCCGCCGAGGAAGGAGATCTCCGAGAACAGAACGAGCTGGAGGATCACCGCGGCCACCAGGAGGAGCGCGATCCGCGCGACGATCTGCCACGTGAGGATCACTTAGCCCGCTTCCCCGTTCGCCGCCCGGCTCTCGTCGCCGGCGTTGGCGGGCTCGGTGAGCACCCTGACGTAGTCGAGCTCGCGAAGGTCGACGAACGGCCGGACGTGAACGCGCTGGTAGGTCTCCTGCTCGTCGCTCGTCGCGTCGGTCACCTTGCCGATCTCGATCCCGTAGGGGAACAGGGACGTCAGCCGTCCGGCGCGCCAGCCGGCCGTGACGACCATCTGATCCTCCTCCACGTCGCTGTCCTCCTCGATGAAGTCGAGCAGCAGCTCGCCGGCCTCCCCGACCTCCGGCTTGATCACCCCGGATGGTCCATCGGGAAGCACCTTCGCCGACACGGCGCTGCGGTGATCGGTGATCAGCGTCACTTTGGCGATTCCGGCGGTCGTCTCCGTCACGCGGCCGACGAGCCCGTCCCCGGTGATGACCGGGTCGTCCGTGTCCAGCCCCGAGCTCGAGCCCCTGTCGATCGTCACCGTCGAGTACCAGACGGTCGGCGAGCGCGCGATCACGCGCGCGGTGACCGCCTCGCGACCGTCGATCCCGCCGGACGGGCCGAGCTGAAGCAGCTTCCGGAACTGCCTGTTCTCGCCGACCGCGGACTCCGCCTCGGCGACCCGCTCCCGCAGGTCGGCGATCTCCTCCTGGTACTCCTCGTTCTCGCCCCGCGCCTCGAACGTCTCGCCGAACCAGTCGAACATGTCGCGAACCGGCTTCAGCGCGCGGTCCGCGCCTTCCTCGATCGGCCCGAGGATCGTCGCGACGCCGCGCTGGATGCCGTGCAGCGGACCGCTCGAGCCCTCGCTGAAGTGGGTGCTGAGAAGGATCAGCGACACGATCACGAGCAGCACGAGCACCGCGCGGCGGCGGCGAACCTGCTTGCGGTACACAACTCCTCCCGGCTATCCGGCCGACACCAGGGACCGGCGCCGGCCGGAGTTGCGGCTCGCGCGATGGAGCGTGTCGAACTCCTCCAGCGAGCGTCCGGATCCGACCGCGACGCAAGTCAGTGGTGACTCGGCAAGTTGTGCGGGCATCTGGCACTCGTCGCGGACGCGCTGCTCCATCCCCTGCAGGAGCGCGCCGCCGCCGGCCAGGGTCACGCCCCGGTCCATGATGTCCCCGGCCAGCTCCGGCGGGGTCCGGTCGAGCGTGTCCCGGATCGCGCCGACGATCTGGCTCAGCGGGTCCTCGAGCGCGGCGCGGACCTCCTCCGAGCCGATCGTGACCGTCTTCGGAAGCCCGCCGATCACGTCGCGGCCCCGGATCTCCGTGCTGACCTCCTCCGGCAGGATGGCGGCCGAGCCGGTCTCGAGCTTGACCTCCTCCGCGGTCTGCTGCCCGATCAAGAGCTTGTGTTCCTGCTTGCAGTGGTGGACGATCGCCTCGTCCATCTCGTCCCCGCCGACCCGGATCGACTGGGAGACGACGATCCCCCCGAGCGAGATCACCGCCACCTCGCTCGTTCCCCCGCCGACGTCGACGACCATGCTCCCCGTCGGCTCGGCGACCGGGAGCCCGGCGCCGATCGCCGCCGCCATCGGCTCCTCGATCAGATACGCCTGGCGCGCCCCGGCGGCGAGGCAGGCCTCCTCGACGGCGCGCTTCTCCACCCCGGTCACCCCGGACGGGACGCAGACGACGACGCGGGGATGCGCAAAGCGGTTCTGGTGCACCTTCTCGATGAAGTGACGGAGCATCCCCTCGGTGATGTCGAAGTCGGCGATCACGCCGTCCTTCAGCGGGCGGATCGCGGTGATCGTCCCGGGGGTTCGACCGAGCATCCGCTTCGCCTCCACCCCGACGGCGTGCACGTTGCCGTTGTGCGAGTCGACGGCGACCACGGAGGGCTCGGAGAGCACGATTCCGCGCCCCCGGACGTAGACCAGCGTATTCGCGGTCCCGAGGTCAACGGCCATGTCCCGGCCGCCGAAGCCGGTCAGATAGCTGAACAAACCCATCGGTGAGGAGCGTAGGGGAAGCCAGGCACGGCACCCCTCCCGGCGCATCCGGCGCACGGCCCCGTCCTGGCAACGAGTGGGCGCAAGTTTAGCTGACGCCCGTGCACGCCAAATTTCGTCGGATCATCGGCTCGGACGCGCAGGGGCAAGTAGGGGAGGCGGGCGCGAGGTGCGAGCGTGGCCGGTCACTTCCGTTGGGGGGAGGGACGTCGATAACCGCACACTCGAGGCGGCGCCGAGCGCGCGTGTGCACTTGACCCCGGTATGCGAGGCAAACATCACACGCGGGGGCTGCGGGCACCGAGCGTGCGGTTCTCGACACGTTAGTCGAACAGCTCCGGGGCAAGATCGAGCAGAAGCGGCACCGGCAGTCCGACCACGTTTGAGAAATCGCCCTCGAGGCGATTGATCAGGATCGAGCCGAGGCCCTGGATCGCGTACGCGCCGGCGCGATCGCGCCACTCGCCGGAGGCGAGGTACCGCCCCAGGATCGCCGGATCGAGCTCGCGAAAGGTGACGCGGGAGCTCGCGATCCCCGAGCGCTCGGCCCCCTCGCTGCCCGGGCCCAGCAGCGCCACACCCGTCAGCACTTCGTGGGTGCGGCCCGACAGCGCCTCGAGCGAGGCTCTTGCCACCTCCTCGTTGCCCGCCTTTCCGAGCACCCGCCCCTCGAGCACGACCTCGGTGTCGGCGCCGAGCGCGGTCGCTTCGAGGTCGGCCGCGGCAAGTCCCGCGCGCGCCTTCCGCCGAGCGTTCTCGAGCACCACCTCCTGCGGCTGCCCCTCGCCGATTTCGTCCACGTCCGGCTCAACCACCACGTACTCAATCCCAGCGCATCGAGAATCTCCCTTCGCCGGGGCGACCGGGACGCGAGGATTACCAGGGTGTTCTCCGAGGAAAGTCGAGCGAAGCGAGACTTTCCGAGGCTAAAGATCAGGGAACCAGAGCGCGATCTCGCGCTGCGCCGACTCGTCGGAATCGGACCCGTGGACGAGGTTGAACGTGACCTCGGTCGCGAAGTCGCCCCGGATCGATCCCGCGGCGGCCTCCAGCGGGTCGGTCGCGCCGATCACCTGGCGCGCCGCTTCCACGGCTTTCTCCCCCTCCAGAACCAGCGCCACGAGCGGCCCGCGCGTGATGAAGCTGATCAGCTCGCCGAAGAACGGCTTCTCCGTGTGCTCCGCGTAATGGCGGTTGGCAAGCTCCTCGTCCACCACCATCTGGCGCATCGTCACCAACCGCAGGCCCTTGCGCTCGAATCGGGCCACCACCTCACCGGTCAGCCCTCGCTCGAAGGCGTCGGGCTTGACGAGGATCAGGGTTCGCGACACCGCTTGCGTCAGGAGGCGGTCGCCGGGCGGGGGCGCTCCTCGCCGGTGTTCCCGCCCTGGCGCGGCCCCGCTTCCTGCTTCTCCTCGCGCTGCTCGGACTTCTCCGCCGAGGCGCTCCGGGCGGGCGTCCGGCGGCCGCCGGACGAACCGCCCTTGCGCCGCTGCGAATCGCCCTGGCGCGTTGACCGCTTCGAGGAGCCGCCGCGCGACCCCGCCG
>JBOGZH010000331.1:0-10779 GCA_050697095.1 Solirubrobacterales bacterium | reverse complement strand
GCGGGGGCCTGGGCGGTCTCGGGCGCCGGGCTCGCGCTGGCGGCCTGCGGCGCGGCGGGCTGCTTCTCCTTCGCCGGCCGCTGCTTCTGGGCGGACGCCTGCTGCTTGCGGGCGGCCTTCGCCTGCTCGCGCTCCTCGCGCTTGCGCTTGCGCCTCGCGCGCCGTGACTCGGCCTTCTTCTTCGCCTTGGCTTCGGCCTTGACGCGCTTCTGCTCCTCGGCGCGGCGGCGCTTCTCCGCCCCGGCGCGCTCCTTCTCCGCGCGCTTGCGCGCGTTCTCCGCCTCCTTGCGCTGCTTGCGCTCCGCGCGCCAGCGCCTGCGGCGGTCCCGCGGTGACTCCCCGGTCAGGGGCGGCGTGCGCAGCGCCTCCGGCGCCTTTCCCGCGGCGGGTGTTTCCACCGTCTGCGCCGCGGTCGCCTGCTCGCTCGTGTCAGGGGTCGACTCGTTCATCCGGCTCAATCGTCGCACGCGGCACGCGCCGCTGCTGAGAGCGGGTTTTCAGCATCACTGGCTGCGCTGCTTCAGCTCACGCTCGACGTCCCGTCGCATGTCGCGGTCGGCGATCTCGCGGCGGCGGTCGCGGCCCTCCTTGCCCCGCGCCAGCGCCAGCTCCACCTTCGCCCGCGGGCCCTTGAAGTAGATCCTGGTCGGGATCAGCGTCAGCCCGCGCCGCTGGATCCGACCGACAAGCCGCTCTATCTCGTAGCGGTGCAGCAGCAGCTTGCGGGGGCGCTCCGGGTCATGGTTCTGGTCCGCGGCCGGCGGATACGGAGGGATGTGGGCGTTGCGCAGCCACACCTCGCCGCGGTCGATCACCGCATAGGCGTCGACGAGCTGCGCCTTCCCGTCCCGAAGCGCCTTCACCTCGGTGCCGACCAGCTCGATCCCGCACTCGTAGGTCTCGATCAGCTCGAACTTGTGGCGCGCGCGGCGATTCGTGGCGACGTCGCTCGGCGCGACCTTGCGCTTGCCCTTTCGCTTCGCGCTCACCGCCGGCCCCCTGCGCGCGCGCCGCGACGGCGGGGAGAGCGCTCCTCGACCTCGGCGGCGGGGAAGAGGTCCACCCTCCCCCGCGGCGCCTCCACGGAGTCCACCCGTACCCCGACCGGGTCGCCGAGCCTGACGGCCTTCCCGCTCCGCCGCCCGACGAGCGCGGTCTCGGTCTCGTTGAGCTCGAAGTACTCGCCGCGCAGATGGCGCGCGGGCAGAAAGCCCTCGTAGCCCTCGCCCAGCTCGCCGGCGAAGCTGACGAACGCTCCGGCGCCGACCAGCCCGGAGATCTCCCCCTCGAAGTCGCGCTCCCACCCCGAGTCGAACAGCTCGCGCCCGAGGAGGAAGGCGGCGCAGACGTCGTCGGCGTCGCGTTCGATCCGGACGGCGTCTCGCTCGCGCTCCGAGCAGTGCACGCCCGCGTCGCGGACCGCGGAGCGCTCGGGCGCCTCCTCCCCCTCGCCGATCGCGGAGAGCAGCCCGCGGTGCGCGACCAGGTCCGGGTAGCGGCGGATCGGGGAGGTGAAGTGCGCGTAGGCGGGGCTTCCCAGCCCCGCGTGGCCGAGGTTCCGGTCGCTGTAGAAGGCTTGCTTCAGGGCGCGCAGCACGAGCGCTGTGTACGCCTGGAGCCCATGGCCCCGCCTCTCCGCCTCGGCGGCGACGAGCCGGCTCGCTGCGCCGGCGAGCTCGCCGGCCTCCCGCGGCCCGAAGACGTCGGGGAGCGGGGGCGTGGGGATCCCCAGCGAGGCGAGCTGCTCGACCATGAACGAGATCCGCTGCGGCTCGGGCTGCTCGTGGACGCGGTACAGCGTCGGGACTCCCCGTCGCTCGAGCAGCGTCGCGACCTGCTCGTTCGAGAGGATCATCAACCGCTCGATCAGGCGGTGGGCCTCGGTTTGGGCGACCGCTCGCGAGCCGACCACCGTCCCATCGTCGAACTCGAACTCGGGCTCGCTCCCGCTCACCGTCAGCGACGATGCGGGGCGGCGCGCCGCGAGCGCGGCTGCGATCGTGCGGGCGAGCTCGAGTGGGCGGGAGACGGCCTCCGGCGGGCGGGCACGCCCGGCGAAGATCTCGTCGAGCTGGTCGTAGTTCAGGCGGGCGTCGGAGCGGATCCGGCTGCGGTAGAAGCTCGCCGAGCGCGCCTCGCCGCCGCTCGACATCTCGATCTCTGCGGTCACCGCGAGCCGGGGGACCCCGGGGGCGAGGCTGCACGCGCCGGCGCTCAGCGCCGCGGGGAGCATCGGCTCGACCGCACCGGGAACGTAGGTGCTGTTGGCGCGCGCGTACGCCTCGGCCTCGAGCGCGGTGCCCGGCCGCACGTGGGCGGCGACGTCGGCGATGTGGATCCACAGCCGCGCGCCGTCGCCCTCCGGCCGGGCGGAGACCGCGTCGTCGAAGTCGCGCGCGCTCGCGGGGTCGACCGTGAACGTGGGCAGGTCGGTGAGGTCGCGCCGCGCTCCCCGATCGTCGCCCGCGGCGCTGGCCGCCGCCTCCGCCTCGGAGGCGACGCGGTCCCGAAAGCCCCGCTCGAGCCCACGGTCGAGCAGCAGCGCCTCGACCACGTCGCGCGCCCGCGCGGGTGAGCCGAGCGCGCGCAGCAGCCGGGCGCCGTCCCGGCCGATCTCCGCCAGCGCCATCCGTCCGCTGTCGACGCTGGCCGACCCCTTCACGAGTCGGAGCTGGGGACCGGGGTCGAACAACGGCTCGGCGACCGCGAAGCGACCCCGCCGCGACACCACGACCACCTTGCGCCCACCCTCCAGACGGGCACCCGCCCTGCTCACTGGCCCTCGCCGAGCTCTCGCCCGAGGACCCCGAGGCCTCGCTGCAGGCCCTCGTCGTTCGGCGTGCTCAGCCTGTCCTTCGCTCGCACCTCGGGGGGGATTCCCTTGCCGGCGAGCGAGCGCCCCTCCGAGGTGAGGTACTCGCCCACGGTGAGATCGATCGCGCCGCCGCTGTCGAGCTCGATCACCTCTTGGAACGATCCCTTCCCGAACGAACGCGTGCCGACGATCGTCGCCAGCCCGCGCTCGCCGAGAGCCGCCGCGAGGATCTCCGCGGCGGAGGCGGTGTCGCGGTTGATCAGCACCACCGTGGGGCGGGGATCGAGCGCTTTGCCGACCGCGCGGTAATCCTGCTGAGGCTGCGTCCTTCCCGAGGTGGAGACGATCACGCCCTTGTCCACGAACACGCTCGAGGTCAGCACCGCCTCGTTGAGGAGCCCGCCGCCGTTCCCGCGCAGGTCGAGCACCACGCCCTCGGCTCCCTGCCGGTAGAGGCGCTCCAGCTCTGCGCGCAGCTCGCCGTGCGCCCCCTCGCTGAACCCCGCGAGCTTCACGTAGGCGACCTCGCGCCCACCCGCACGGCGAGGCTCTCCCTCGACGACCGGCACCCGGACCTCGGCGCGCTCGAGCTCGACCGAGCGCCTCTCTCCGCCCGACGGCCGCAGGACCTTGAGGTTCACGCCCGTTCCCGGCGGTCCTTTGATCATCCCGGTGGCGACGTCCGCCGGCTCGCCGGCGATCGACTCCCCGTCCACCGCGAGGATCACGTCACCCTCGCGGATCCCGGCCTCCTTCGCCGGCGTCTCGTCGAACACGGTCGTCACCCGCAGGCCCTGCTTCACCTCGCGGACGCTGAGGCCGATCCCCGAGAAGCTCCCCGAGGTCGCCTCCTCGAACTGCTCCAGCTGTCCGGGATCGAAGTAGTGCGAGAAGCGGTCGTCGTAGCGCTCCCGCAGGTCACGGACCATGCCGCGGGCGGAGGCGTTCTCGAGCCGCTCGGCGTCGACGTCCTTGAAATAGCTGTCCTCGATCACGTCGAGCGCCTCGTCGCCCGGCGTCTGCGCGCCGCCGATCAGATCGCCGACACCGTCGACCTCGTCCCACTGGCCTCCCAGCCACAGCCCGACCAGCACGCCGACGATCAGGCCGGCCGCCAGCGCCCTGCGGGCGTCGGGGCTCACACCTGGAGGAAGCGGCGCAGCGTGATGCCGCTGCCGAGCGCCGAGACCGCCATCGCACAGGCGATCAGCACGGCAACGAGCGGTATGAAGTCGATCGTGTTCTGTGCGGCCACGAGCGCGAAGCGGTCTGAGAGCGGGTCGACGATGGTCACCTTCCCGAGCCACAGTATGACCACCGCGCTCGCCGCGCCGAGCAGCCCCACGACGAGGCCCTCGATGATGAACGGCCAGCGGATGAACCAGTTGGTCGCGCCGACCAGCCGCATCACCTCGACCTCACGCCGGCGCGCGTAGATCGAGAGCCGGATCGTGTTCCCGACAAGCCCCAGCGAGGCGACCAGCAGCAGTCCGGTGATCGCCAGCAGGACGATCTTGATCGCGCCGGTGACGGCGCGGATCTTGCTCGCCTCGTCGCGCGAGTCCTCCACGTCCTCGACAAGGGGGCTGAACGGCTCCGGCTCACCCTTCGAGTTGGGCGGCTCGAGATCGTTCCGGATCGCCTCGAGGTTGTCGGCGTCGTCCGGGTACACGTTGAAGGCGGCGGGAAGCGGGTTGCCGTGCAGCTCCTCGGTGATGTCGTCATCGCCGAGCCGCTCCTTGAGGATGCGCAGACCCTCCTGCTTGGAGACGAACTCGACCCTGTCCACGTGCGGGACCTTCGCGACCTGGCCCTTCAGGCCCTTGATCTCGTCATCCTTCGCCTCGACGACGCCGAAGACCTTGAGCAGGAGCTGGTCGCGGACCTCCTCGGTCTTGCCCTGGGTGGTCTGGAGCACCGGGATCAGCACCCCGAGCAGCAGCACGGTGACCACGATCGTCACGATCGCGGCCACGCTGGGGGCGGCGCTGCGGCGCAGCGCCCTGACCGCCTCGTGGAGGAAGAACCCGAGCCTCGCCATCGTCGCTCCCTATTGGTCGCTCTCTCCGTTGGTGTGGCCCTCGACGATTCCCATCTCGGAGCGCATCCGGACGGCGAACTCGTTCGTCGACTCCTCTTCCGCGTACAGACCAGCGGCCTCGTCGCTGACGATCCGGCCCTCGTCGAGCCGGACGACGCGGCGGCGCATCTTGTCCACCATCTCGCGGTCGTGGGTGACGACGAGGACCGTCGTCCCCGTGCGGTTGATCCGGTAGAGAAGCTGCATGATCCCGATCGAGGTGACCGGATCGAGGTTGCCGGTCGGCTCGTCAGCGAGCAGCAACGGCGGGTGGTTGACGAACGCGCGGGCGATCGACACGCGCTGCTGCTCCCCGCCCGACAGCTCGTCCGGGTAGTTGTGGATCTTGGTCGAGAGCCCGACGAGGCGCAGCGTCTCGGGGACCATGCTCCGGATCTCCGATCGCGAGGCGCCGATCACCTGCAGCGCGTAGGCGACGTTGTCGTACACCGTGCGGTTGGGAAGCAGCTTGAAGTCCTGGAAGACGGTGCCGATGCGACGGCGCAGGTACGGGACGCGGTCGTCCGGCAGCTCGACGATGTCGCGCCCGGCGATCAGGACCTGGCCCTCCGCGGGCTCGACCTCGTGGATCAGCGCCTTGATGAAGGTCGACTTGCCGCAGCCGGTCGGGCCGACCAGGAACATGAACTCGCCGCGGTGGACCTCGAGCGACGCGCGCTCGAGACCGATGTGGCCGCCGGGGTAGATGACGCTCGCCTCGCGCAGCTCGACGATCGGGGCCTTGGGGTCCCGTCGCTGGGCGGCGTCGGCGCGCGCCTTCCTCCTCGCTCGTGTGCGAGTAGCCATGCGAAAGCTCTTTCTCCGGCGCCCGCCGTGATCCTGCGCCCTCCCTCGCCACAGGCAAATCGGCTTGCGCGAGCCGCGAAGGGTAGCGAAGCGCCGTCTAGCCCCTGCCGCCCAGTCCGTGCTTCCGCAACTCGTCGATCAGGGTCCAGATCGCCTCGCGCTGCGCGTACGCCTCCCTGTGAACGTCCAGCAGCACCTCGCGCCCCGCCGAGACCTCGCGAACGAGCTCTCGCATCACGACCTCGTTGCGCCTGGTCATCTCGCGGATGAACTCGCGATGGTCCTCCATCAGCTTGTTCCCCCGCGCCATGTGCTGATTCGAGACAGCCAGGTGCGCGTCGATCCGCTCGAGAAACTCCGCCTCGGTCACAAGCAGATTGTCGCAGCCCGGGATTGACGAGTCGCGCGTCGAACGCGCCGGCATTGAGTCATCCCGTCGAGTGGTGAGTTTGGTACCCCATGGGGTACCAAAGGCTTCAGTCGATGCTGGAGACCATGGCGTCGGCCCAGCCGCTCAGGTCCACTCGGGGCCGATCAGCGGCGGGTGCGAGACGATCGGCTTCAGTACCAGCGCCTCGCGGGCGCGGTCGGCGATGCCCCGGGCGGTGAGCCCGAAGTGCTCCATGCACGCCTCGCCGGTCCCCGAGATCCCGAACTCGTCCCCCATCCCGACGGCGAAGATCGGGACCGGGTGCTCCTCGGCGGCCGTCTGGCGCACCGCGTCGGCGAGCCCGCCGACCACGCGATGCTCCTCCGCGGTCACGGCGACGCCGGTCTTGGAGATCGACTCCAGGATCGTCTCGGTGTCGAGCGGCTTCACGATCGCGACATTCAGCACCTCCGCCTCGACGCCGTCCTCCCGCTCGAGCGACTCCGCCGCATCGAGCGCGCGCCACACCATGTGCCCGCAGGCGATCAGCGAGATGTCCTTGCCCTCGCGGATCACGTCGACGCCCTCGCCCAGCGTCTCGGGGATGTCCTCGTAGACGATCGGGGTCGAGGGGCGCCCGAAGCGCATATACATCGGCTCGTCCTTCTCGTAGGACTCGACGGTCGCGCGATAGGCCTGGTTGTAGTCGGCGGGCACGACCACCTGCATCCTCGGCATCGCCCGCATCAGGGCGATGTCCTCGATCATCTGGTGCGACGCGCCGTCCTCACCGAGCGAGACACCGCCGTGGCTGGCGCCGATCCGGACCTTGAGCTCGTTGTGGGCGATGCCGAGGCGTACCTGGTCATAGGCCCGCCCCGCCGCGAAGATCGCGAACGTCGAGCAGTAGGGGACCTTCCCCGTCGCCGCCAGGCCGCAGGCCGTGGACATCATGTTCGCCTCCGCGGTGCCCATGTTGAAGAACCGCTCCGGGTACTTCTTCCCGAACTTCATCGACTGCGTGGAGACCGCGAGGTCGGCGTCGAGCGCGACGACGTCCTCGTGCTCCTCGCCGAGGTCGACGAGCGCGTCCCCGTACCCGTGACGGGTTGCGATCGGGTCGGTCTTCGCCTCCGCCGGCATCAGCTCTCGTCTCTCGAGGAGCCTTCCTCGCCGGCCGCGTCGAGCGCCTTGGTCTGAGCCTCGAGCGTCGCCTCGAGCTCGCTCAGGGCTTCCTCTGCCTGCTCGGGGCTCGGCGGCTTGCCGTGGAAGCCGAACCGGCTCTCCATCGAAGAGACGCCGCGGCCCTTCCGCGTCTGGCAGACGATCGCCGCTGGACGATCGAGCGTTCGGCTTCGCTCCAGTGCCTCGACGACCTGCGTCATGTCGTGGCCGTCGATCTCGATCGCGTCCCAGTGGAAGGCCTCGAACTTCGCCCGCACGTCCCCGGTGTCCATGACCTCCTCGGTGGTGCCGTCGGTCTGAAGGTGGTTGTAGTCGACGATCGCGGTCAGGTTGGTGACGCCGAAGTGGCTCGCCGCCATCGCCGCCTCCCATGTCTGGCCCTCCTGGCAGTCGCCGTCGGACAGCAGCCCGAAGACCTGTGCGGTGGAATCGAGACTGTCGAGGCGAAGCGCGAGCGTGATCCCGAGGCACATCGAGAGCCCCTGGCCGAGCGAGCCGGTGGAGACCTCGACCCCCACGGTGCGGTTCATGTCCGGATGACCCTGAAGGTCGGCGCCGATCTGACGCAGGCCCATCAGGTCGCGGAGCGGGAAGTAGCCGTGCTGCGCCAGCGCCGCGTACTGGATCGGCGCGGCATGGCCCTTGCAGAGCACGAAGCGGTCACGCTCCGCCCACTCGGGATCGTCGGAGTCGTGGCGCAGGACGCGGTAGTAGAGAGCGGCGACGATGTCGGCCGCCGACAGCGAGCTGTCGAGGTGCCCCGACTTCGCGACTGCGAGCATCCGCACGCAGTCGATCCGCAGCACCGTCGCCCAGCGCTCGAGCTCGGCGATCGACGGCGGAGTCTCGCGATGCGGCGCCTTGGGGGGCGGCTTGGGATCCGGTACCGGTCTCAGGTGCACGTTGGCGAGGCTACCAGCGGCTTCCATGGGTCGAGCGTATGTGCGTTTACGGACAGAAGCCGCCCAGCGGTTCCGCCGAGGGAGCGGCATTTCCCAGTGGGCAGGCCCTGCGTACTTAGGCGCCTACTCCGCCACATCAGACCACGGAACCGTCGCCGCCCTCTCCTCGCGTCTCTGGAGGGCGTCCAGGCTGTCCTCGAGAAACGCGAGGCGCTCTACCAGCTCGGAGTACTGGTCGACATCGAGCAGAACGCCGCTCAGCCGACCCCGCTTGGAGACGTACACCGCCTCAATCCTCCTACCGCCAACCATACGATGGAGCTACGAGTAGTCCCAGAGCGCGATCGCGGGCCCCAAGCGAGCCACGGGCCGATCGTCCCTCCTGACGTGGCGTCATTCGGGCAGATAGAGCATGGCCCACGATCCATACGGCTGAGGTCGTCAGGGAGGTCCTACTCGAGTGCCTCCGGCAAGCCGATGAACCCCTCGCGCTCGGCCGCATCGCGGAGGCGGTCGTCGAGCGAGATGAACTCGAGCCGCCGCGTATGGTCGCGCCGCCATGTCAAGGCCGCGGCAAGTTGGAGTGCGTCGGCGGCGCGGAAGGGATGCACGGCGAGCGCCCTCTCGGCCGAGGCTCGGACCGCGTCCGTGGGCAGGACCTCCGACCACGCTGCCGCCAGGGTGCCGAGCAGCTCCAAGGCCTGACGCGCGCCGCCGGATGACAGTGCGCCATCACGTTCCCGGCGCCTAAGTGCCGACGCGCATTCGAGCCGCGTGCCCCACCACACGACTATCTCCTGATCCGCGCGCACCAGCTCCTCGATTCGATCCGACCACCGCTCGGACACGAGCAGCGGCGTGACCGCGGAGGCGTCCCAGAAGCGCACGCGGGCTCAGCGGCCCTCGCGGCGCTCCTCGATCAGCGCCTCGGTCACGTCGGGTCCGGTGATCGCGGGGCGAGCGGAATCCAGAAAGTCCTTCCCGATCTTCATCGACCCGGTGCGAACGAGCCCTTCACGCTCGAGCTCGACGAGCGTCGCGTTCTCGCTCGATGCCGGCACGAGCTTCGCCACCGGCCGCCCGTGGTCGGTCACGACCACCTCTCCGCCGGCGCGAACCCGGGCCAGATACTCGCTCAGCCTCGCCTTGAGTTGCGCGATGCCTGCAGTCGAGCTTGTCATGACCTGTATGACTATATCACTAGGACCTATATGGCCCAGGTGGTACGTGCTAAGCAGGGACGGTGCGAAGCCCCGTCTCACGCCGCTTGTGGGTGTTCGCGGTGCCGGTCGTCGCGGCCGTCGTGGCTGGGGTGGCGGTCGTTCTGATCTCGGGAGGAGACGAGAGCGCGGAGGACACCGTCGGCGACACCGCGGCGCCAGCAGGCGAGTTTCCGGCGCCCTTCCCCGAGAAGGACACGCCGGATGATGGAAGCGGGGGTGTCGTCGCCGGACAGGACGAGGAAGAGGCGGTGATCCGCGCGGCCAGGAATTACCTCGAGGGCATCGACGCGCGGGACGGGCGACGGGTCTGCTCGGTGCTGGCTCCCGGCGCGATCCAGAACCTCGAGCTGCCGAACGAGCGAGCGGGCTGCGCGCCGTCGCTCGATGCTTCGATCGGATACCGCGACCCGAGGGGGTTCCCGGTCTTCGACCGGGCCCGGGTGCAGGCGATCAGGGACGTGACACTCGGCGCCGGGGAGGCACGGGTCACGGCGACGGTCGTGACCCGGTTCGCGGACCGCGCCCAGCCGTCGATCGAGGACGACCTGATCTACTTGCTCAAGCTCGGCGGAGAGTGGCGGGTCGTGAAGCCGAGCGCGACGCTGTACCGCGCGGTGGGCAAGCCCGAGGCGCCACCGCAGGTCCTTGCTCCGCCCGAGTAGGTCAGCGCTCGACGGAGACGATCTTCGCCCCGCCGCCGACGAGCAGGGTGACGTAGGCGCGCTCGGCCGACAGCGCCGTCGACCACAGCATCGCCTTGCGACCCCCGCGCGAGTAGATCGCGTGACCGTGGCGCTTGCCACCCAGCCGCTTGATCATCAGCCGCTGGCGCTTGCGGGTCGCCCTCACGTAGAGGAGCTCCGTCACCTTGTCCCCCTGGCGCACCGAGGGGTTGGAGAGCGCGGCGTTTCGCGTCGCGAGGACGGTCCGCCCCTTCCCCGAGTCGAGCCCGTAGCTGACGATCCGGTTGACGCGGGTCTTCGCGATCGCGAACACGACGAGATTGCCGTCGAGTCCCGGCCGGCCGAGCTGGCCGAGGCCCGCGACGCCCGCTATCGGCGTCTCCTCTCCCGGTCTTCGAGGATCCGCGACCGAACGGGCGAGCATCACGTCGCGTCCGTCGCGGTGGGCTCGGTAGACGAGCCAGTCCTCGGAGACGGCGACCGCGTCCACCCCCGGAGCGCTGATGTCGGCGATCACGCTCAGATCCGTGCGGTCGATGAGCCTGATCCCGTCGTCGGCGATCACCGCCGCGCGAAGGTCGCCCACGGCCGGGTCGCCGCCCGGGAGCGCGAGCGTCTCGCCGCCCCGGCGCAGGACGGCGGCGCGGTTCGGCAGCTGCCACGCGAGATCGGTGCCCTCCGCCGAGGGATCGGCGGCATCCGACGCCTCGGTTC
>JBOGZH010000330.1:0-17095 GCA_050697095.1 Solirubrobacterales bacterium | reverse complement strand
CCGTGTGGACGTCGACCATCGGGAGCTGAAGCACCCGGCCGTCGATCTCCCGGGAGTCGGTTCGCCGCACTCGCCCGTCCTCGACCACGCTCACGTCGCACGACGTGCCGCCCATGTCGAGCCCCACGGCGTTGCCGTCCCCGGAGCTGCGCGCAAGCAGCCCCGCCCCCACGGCGCCGCCGGCCGGCCCCGAGAGGACGCTCCACGCTCCCGCGCGCGCGGCCTCGGCGGCCGGCGCGACCCCGCCCGAGGACTGCATCACGAGCGGCTCGGGGAGCCCGCGCTCGGCCGCGGTGTCCGCGAGCCTGCCGAGGTAGCGGCCGAGCAGAGGGGAGAGGTAGGCGTCGATCACGGTGGTCGAGCAGCGTTCGTACTCGCGGAACTGGGGCAGCACCTCGTGCGAGGCCGAGACGTGGACGCCGGGAAGCGACTTCCTGATCCGGGCCGCGATCGCCGACTCGTGCGCCGGCTCGAGGTAGGAGAACAAGAGGCAGATCGCGACCGCCTCGGCGCCGCCCTCGCGGACGCGATCGACCACCTCCGCGATTCCCTCCTCGCACAGGGGCTCGATCACCCCGTCGGGCCCGATGCGCTCCGGCGCGCCGAACTTGAGCTCGGCCGGCGCGAGCGGCGCCGGGGTCGGCGCGCAGAGGTGGTACAGGCTGGGGCGGTTCTGGCGCCCGATCTCGAGCAGGTCGGCGAACCCCTCGGTCGCCACGAGCGCCGTGCGCGCGCCCCGCTCCTCGAGCAGGGCGTTGGTCCCCACGGTCATCCCGTGCGCGAAAACCTCGACCTCCCCCGGGCTCGCCCCCGCGCGCTCCAGCACCGCCTCGATCGCGACGATCACCCCCCGCGACTGGTCGTCCGGTGTCGTCGGCGCCTTCGCGGTGTGAACGGCCCGTCCGTCGTACAGCACCGCGTCGGTGAACGTCCCGCCCACGTCGACGCCGAGCAGCATGGAGCCAACCTACATCGGCCGCGCGCACCGACAGCGCGCGGCGATGCTCAGGCCGCGACGGACCGGCGGCGCCCGTGGAGCGGGACTACTTCTACGTCCCCCCGAACGAGACCGTTCGCGTGATGACCGAGTTCGGCCACTACGCCGATCCCGAGCTTCCATGCATGTTCCATTGCCACATCCACCAGCACGAGGACCGCGGGATGATGGGCAGTACGTCGGCGTCGAGCCGGGGCAGCAGCCGGGACCGGTCGCCGACCACGGGCACTGAGCAGGCGCGAGGTTGGGTGGTCCCGATACGGTGATGGCGGTGAGTGGGGTGGACGTCAACGCGGCGCTGGGGAAGGTCGGGCTTCCGGCCCCGATCGGCGAGCTCGCGGCGCGCGACTGGGACGCGATCGTGGTCGGCGGCGGGCACAACGGGCTCACGGCGGCGGCGTACCTGGCGCGGGCGGGGAAGTCGGTGCTGGTGCTCGAGCGCCGCGAGCAGCTCGGCGGCGCGTGCACCCTGGAGCAGCCCTTCCCCGAGCCCGGGTACCTGGTCAGCCCCTGCGCCTACGTCGTGGGCCTGCTCGACGACGGGGTCGTCGAGGAGCTCGACCTGAGGCGCCACGGGTACGACTTCGTCGTCGCCGACCCGAACCTGTGGTGCCCGTTTCCCGACGGCACCTCCTACGCCCAGTTCCTCGACGAGGAGCGGAGCGTGGCGCACATGCGCGAGAACGGCTTCTCCGAGGACGACATCCGGGGCTCGTTCGCGTACGAGGAGATGTTCGATCGCGCGCGGCGCCTGCTCCGCTACGGCCCGAGCGGCGACACCTGGAAGCGGCCCTCGCCGAGCCGGGCCGAGATCGAGGAGCTGCTCGACGACGAGGAGCTGGTCTCGGTCGTCTTCGAGGAGTCGGTCGCGGACACGATCGATCGCTACGTCTCCGACCAGCGGCTCAAGGACGCGCTCTTCGGCCAGGGCGTGATCGGCGCCTACGCGGGGCCGCGCGATCCCGGTACGGCGTCGGTGAAGCTGATGCACTTCCAGGGAGACCTCGGGGGTCAGGGCCCCGAGTGGGGCTACGTGGTCGGCGGCATGGGCCGCGTCTCCTTCGCGATCGCCGAGGCCGCGCTCGAGGCCGGCGCGACGCTCGCGTGCGGCGTGCCGGTCGCTCGCATCGTCCCCGGCGAAGGCGTCGAGCTGGAGAGCGGCGATCGCGTGCGCGCGCCGGTCGTGGTCTCGAACGCGGACCCGAAGCGCACCCTGGCGATGCTCGAGCCCGAAGCCGTGCCGGCCGACTACCGCGAGCGGCTCGAGGACTGGCGCATCCGCTCGCCGGTGGTGAAGCTGAACGCCGGGCTCAGCCGCCTGCCGACGTTCACCGCCGCGGGCGGCGTCGAGCCGCATCGGGCGATGATCTCGATCACGGCGGGTCTCGACGCGGCGCAGGAGGGCTTCGAGGCCTGCACGCGCGGCGAGCCGGCAATCGGGTTCTCGGAGCTGTACTTCCAGACGGCCTATGACACCTCGGTCGCCCCCGAGGGGCGTCACACGATGAGCGCGTTTTGTCAGTACGCGCCCTACCACCTGGCGGAAGGCGACTGGAGCGGGCGCCGCGACGAGGTCGGCGGGCTGATCCTCGACGCGATCGCCGTCTACGCGCCCGACGTCCACGAGTGCGTCGAGCATGTCGAGGTCCTCGGCCCCCCGGACATCGAGGGCCGCATCGGGCTCACCGGGGGTCAGATCTTCCAGGGCGAGACGATGCCCGACCAGATGTGGGACCGCCGGCTCACCTGGCGCACCCCGATCGACGGCTTCTACATGTGCGGCGCGGCCACCCACCCCGCCGGCTCGGTGATCGCCCTGAACGGGCGCAACGCGGCGATCGCGGTGCTCGAGGACCTGAAGGACGCGCCGACCGGCGTCCGCTCGGCGTCCGCGTGACGGGCATCCCGCACTATCCTCGGTAGAGAGGCATCCATGAAGCTCGAGGGCATCCACCACATCACCGCGATCACCGCCGACGCGCAGCGCAACGTCGACTTCTACGCGGGGCTGCTCGGGCTGCGGCTGGTGAAGAAGACCGTGAACCAGGACCAGCCCTCCGTCTACCACCTCTTCTACGCCGACGAGGAGGGCGACCCGGGGTCCGACCTGACCTTCTTCGAGTTCCCTGGCACGCCTCCCGGCATGGCCGGCGCCGGGATGGTCCATCGGGTCGGGTGGCGGGTCGGCTCACCGGAGGCGCTCGACTTCTGGGCGGAGCGCCTGAGCGCGGCCGGCTATGAATCACAGCGCGCGGGGGAGACGCTTCGCTTCTCGGACTTCGAGGGCCTCGATCACGAGCTCGTGGTCTCGACGGTCGAAGACCAGCCGCTGATCGCCGAGCACCCGGAGGTCCCGTCCGAGCTCGCACTTCAGGGCTTCGACACCGCGCGCGCGTACAGCGCCGATCCCGAGCGCAGCCGCCCGCACCTCGAGGACACGCTCGGCTTCGAATCGCGCGACGGCGGCTGGGAGGCTCGCGGCGATCGGCGCGGCGGCCTCTGGGTCTACGACGAGCCGCCGGCCGAGCCGGGGGTTCAGGGCGCGGGCAGCGTCCATCACATCGCCTGGGCCTCGCGGATGGAGGATCACGAGGCGTGGCGGGAGCGGGTGGCCGGCGCCGGGCTCAACCCGACCCCGATCATCGACCGCTTCTACTTCCGCTCGATCTACTTCCGCGAGCCCTCGGGCGTCCTGTTCGAGATCGCGACGATCGGCCCCGGGTTCGCAGTTGACGAACCGGCGGAGCACCTCGGCGAGGGCCTCGCGCTGCCGCCGTTCCTCGAGGACAAGCGCGAGCAGATCGAGCCGATCCTCACCCCGATCGAGAACCCTCGCACCAAGACTCGGGCGTGAGCCTGGTCCACCTCCTTCGCGAGCCGGCGGGCGACGCGGAGGGCGCCCTGATCCTCAACCACGGCCGCGGGACCGACGAGCGAGACCTCCACAGCCTGCTCGAGCTGCTCGACCCGGACGGGCGCCTCCTCGGGATAACTCCCGGCGCGCCGCACACCAACATCCCTCCCGGGGGACGGCACTGGTACGTCGTGCCCAGGGTCGGGTACCCGGACCCCGAGACTTTCCACCACAGCTACGGGCTCCTCACCGGGTTTCTCGACGAGATGCTCGAGGCTCGCGGGATCGGATGGGATCGGACCGTGATCGGCGGCTTCTCGATGGGCGCGGTGATGTCCTACGCGGTCGGGGTGGGGGAGGCGCGGCCCTCACCGGCCGGGATCCTCGCGCTCAGCGGCTTCATCCCCACCGTCGAGGGGTGGGACGCGGAGCTCGACGGGCGGGAAGGCCTGCCGGTCCTGATTCATCACGGGCGCCAGGACGCGCTCATCGAGGTGGGCTTCGGGCGCGCCGCGAACGAGACGCTCAAGCGTGGCGGTCTGGATGTGACCTACCTGGAGACCGACGCCGGTCACTGGGTGCCGCCCGAGCTGCTCGGCGATTTCGCCGAGTTCGTCGCCGGGACGCTATCCACGTGACGACCACCGGCAAGTTCGCTCGCGAACTTGCCGATTGATCCCACGCAAGCTCGCTCGTGAGCGTGCCGCGGTGATTAGACTCGCGCCCGTGCGCGGCGGCATCGATCTCGGCGGGACGAAGATCCAGACTGCGGTCGTCGGGGACGACGGAAGCGTTGTCGCAGACGCCCGCCGGCCCACGCCGACCAAGGGAGGGCCCGAGGACGTCGCGACCGAGATGGCGGAGGCGATGCGGGAGGCGGCCGACGGGGCGAAGCTCGAGACGAGCACGCTGGAGGGCGTCGGCGTTGGCTCCCCGGGCGACGTGGACGAGAAGACCGGCAACGTGGCGAGCGCCCGCAACCTGCCTGGTTGGGAGGGATCGTTCCCGCTCGCGGAGAATCTCTCCGACGTGCTCGGGACCGAGGTCCGCGTCGGGAACGACGTCCAGGTGGCGGTGAACGCGGAGGCCAAGCTCGGCGCCGGGCGGCCTTACAAGTCGTTCATCGGCGTGTTCTGGGGCACGGGCGTCGGCGGCGGCGTGATCCTCGACGGCAAGGAGTGGCTGGGCCGCGGCGCCGCCGGCGAGATCGGCCACATGGTCGTGAAGGAGGGCGGCGCGCGATGCACGTGCGGGCGGCGCGGCTGCCTCGAGGCGTACGCCGGCCGCGGGGCGATGGAGATCCACGCGCGCAAGGAACAGGAGGACGGCAAGAAGACCGACCTGTTCAAGATCATGAAGCACAAGGGGCACGACCGGCTCACGAGCAGCATCTGGGAGCACGCGCTGAGGGACGGGGACAAGCTCGCCGAGCACCTGATCGACCGTGCCGTGACGGCGCTCGCCGCCGGAATAGCGTCGGCCGTGAACCTGCTCGACGTCGAGGCCGTGGTGATCGGGGGAGGGCTCGGGGTTCGGTTCGGTGATCCCTATGTGGAGAAGATCGCGAAGCACATGCACAAGCACCTGTTCGTGGACGACAACCCGCCCGCGATGCACGTCGTGGAGCTCGGCGACTTCGGCGGCGCTATCGGCGCATCGCTTCTGTTCGACTCAGCGCGCTAGTGCCCCCCCAAGCATTGACGGCAAGACCGCCGACGAGCACGAATCGGATCTCTGCCTCGACGAGGCGCTCCAGCAACTCCCGGAGTCGGAGCTGCTCGGCTGTCATATACGGCAGACGCCGGTGAAGGTGGAGAGAAACTCGGTCAGCGCCAGCCCCTCCGCAAGGTTCACCCCGAGCGGGCGCCTGGCGTCCTCACGGAGTCGCCGGCGGCGCACGACCTCGCCCAGGCGCCACGGATCGCCGCCACGACTTCCGCGCACCCGCTCTGCCACGTGGCCCATGTCCGCACTGTAGGCCGGTGACCGGCTAGCCGAGGACTCGATCGCTCAAGGCAGCCACGGCTTGCGCCATCCGCCGTGACCGGTCAGGAGGTGGCCGGCGCGCTCCGGACCCCACGCGCCCGGCTTGTAGGTCTCGACCTCGCCCGGCTCGTCGAGCAGCGGCTGGACGATGCGCCACGTGTCCTCGATCGCCTCCTGGCTGGGAAACAGCTCCGGGTCCCCGTCGAGGGCGTCGCGCAGCAGGCGCTCGTACGGCTCGGGCTGGTCGCCGACCTGCTGCTCGAACAGCAGGTCGAGGTGCACTCGGTGCAACCTGTCCTCGCCGGCCTGCTTCGCCAGCAGGCACAGCTCTGCGCCGGCGTCGGGCTCGATGCGAATCACCAGCTCGTTGGGGTCGGGCACCATCCGCCCGCCGATCCCCAGCCGGGGAGGCTCCTCGAAGATCACCCTCACCTCGGTTGTCTTGACCGGCATCTCCTTCCCCGCCCGGATGTAGAACGGGACCCCGAACCAGCGCCAGTTGTCCACCTCGAGCCGCAGGGCGACGAACGTCTCGGTGGTCGAGTCCTTCGCGACCCCGTCGACGTCCAGGTAACCCTCGTACTGGCCTCGCACGTAGCGACTCGGGTCGGCGTCGGGAATCGAGCGGAACAGGTCGATCTTGCGGTCGCGGACCGGGTCGGGGTCCGCCGGGCCGGCGGACGGCGGCTCCATCGCGACCAGCGCAAGCACCTGGAGGAGGTGGTTCTGGACGACGTCGCGCAGCGCCCCGACAGGGTCGTAGAAGCCACCCCTGTCCGCTACCCCGAAGTTCTCGGCCATGGTGATCTGGACCGAGTCCACGTAGCGGCGGTTCCACACCGGCTCCAGGATCGCGTTCGCGAACCTGAGGTAGAGGATGTCCATCACCGGCTCCTTGCCGAGGAAATGGTCGATCCGCATGATCTGTGACTCGTCGAGCACCTCGTGCAGCTCGCGGTTGAGCTCCCCGGCGGACTTCAGGTCATGGCCGAAAGGCTTCTCGATCACGACGCGGGCCCCGTCCGCCAGCCCCGCTTTCCCCAGTCGGCGCACCACCTCGGCGAACAGCGACGGGGGGATCTCCAGATAGAAGACGGGGTCCTTCGCGCCGCCGAGCTTCTCCGCGACGCGCTTGTAGGTCTCGTCCTTCGCGTAGTCGCCGGAGACGTACGTGAGGCGCCCCAGGAACCGGTTCAGGACCTTCGCGTCGACGTGCTTGACCTGCGCTTCGATCGAGTCCTTGGCGTGGGCTCGCAGCTCGTCGTCGCTCCAGTCGTTGATCGCGACGCCGATGATCTCGCACGCGATCTCGCCGCGCCGCTCCAGCCGGAACAGCGACTGGAAGGTCATCTTCTTCGCGAGATCGCCACTGATCCCGAAGATCACGAGCTTGTCCGCCTGGGTCGTCACTGCGCCGGCCCGCAGACTAAAGCCCTGACTCATAGGATCCACTCCGATGCAGCTCGGAATGGTCGGACTGGGGAGGATGGGCGCGAACATCGTCCGTCGCCTGATGAAGGACGGGCACGAGTGCGTCGTCTACGACGTCAGCGCGGGCGCGGTCAAGGCGCTCGCGGGCGAGGGGGCGACCGGCGCCGACTCGCTCGACGACTTCGTCTCCAAGCTGACCAAGCCCCGCGCCGCGTGGGCGATGGTCCCCGCGGGCGAGATCACCGAGAGCACCGTCCACGAGCTGATGGACAGGCTCGAGTCGGGCGACGCGATCATCGACGGCGGCAACTCCTACTACCGCGACGACATCCGCCGCGCCGCCGACGCGGCAAAGAAGGGGATCGACTACATCGACTGCGGCACGAGCGGCGGCGTCTTCGGGCTCGATCGCGGCTACTGCCTGATGATCGGCGGGCCGGACGATGCGGTGAAGCGCCTGGACCCGATCTTCGCCTCCCTCGCCCCCGGAGTGGACGCGGCGGAGCGGACACCCGGCCGGAAGGGCGATCCCTCGCCCGCCGAGCAGGGCTATCTCCACTGCGGGCCGAACGGCGCCGGCCACTTCGTGAAGATGGTCCACAACGGGATCGAGTACGGCGTGATGGCCGCCTACGCGGAGGGGCTGAACATCCTCCGCAACGCCGACATCGGGGAGCACAAGCGCGAGGCCGACGCCGAGACCGCGCCGCTCGAGCATCCCGAGTTCTACCGCTACGACCTCGACCTCCCCGACGTCGCTGAGGTGTGGCGGCGCGGGAGCGTGATCGGCTCGTGGCTGCTCGACCTCACCGCCTCCTCGCTCCAGGAGTCGCCCGACCTCGCGGACTTCGAGGGCCGCGTGTCGGACTCCGGCGAGGGCCGCTGGACCTCGATCGCCGCGATCGAGGAAGGCGTTCCGGCGCCGGTGCTCAGCAACGCGCTGTACTCGCGCTTCTCCTCGCGCGGCCTGGATGACTTCGCGGACAAGGTGCTGTCGGCGATGCGCAGGCAGTTCGGCGGACACGAGGAGAAGAAGGGCTGAGTGAGGAGACGTTCGCGGACGCTGAGGCGGCCGCGAGGCGCGGCGCGGAGCTGATCGCCGAGGCCGCCCGCGACGCGATCGGCGAGGGCGGCCGGTTCAGCCTCGCAGTCAGCGGGGGGAAGACGCCGTGGCCGATGTTCAAGCTCCTCGGCGAGCTCGAGATCGACTGGGACCGGGCGGACCTCTTCCAGGTCGACGAGCGTGTGGCGCCGGACGGCGACCCGGACCGGAACCTCACCGCGCTGCGCGAGAACCTTCCCAATGCGGCGCTGTCGCGCCTCCGCCCGATGCCGGTGACGGACGACGACCTCGAGGCCGCCGCCGCACGATACGAGGCGGAGCTGCCCAAGCCACTCGACCTGGTCCATCTGGGGATCGGCCCCGATGGGCACACCGCCTCGCTGGTGCCCGGCGATCCTGTGCTCGAGGTGACGGACCGGCTCGTGGCCCTGACCGGCGGCGAGTACCAGGGCCGCCGCCGGATGACCCTCACCTATCCGGCGCTCGCCGCGGCGCGAAGGGTCTTCTGGCTCGTCGCCGGCGAGGACAAGCGCGACGCGCTCCGGAAGCTGCTCGCCGCCGACCCCTCGATCCCGGCGGGACGGGTTGAGGCGTCCGACGCGATTGTTTTCGCCGATGGTGCCGCGACGGGCTAGCGGACGACTCTGGTCCGCGTTGGCGGCGGGATCATGGCGGGGCTGGTTGGCGTCATCGCAGCCGTCCTGGTGGGCCGCTGAGTCCGGTCTAGAACGTGATCCGCTCCACCTCGTCGCCGCGCGCGATCACCACGTCGCTGACGAGCGCGGGGGGGAAGAGCCCGTGCTCCACGACCCCGGGGATCGCGGCGAAGCGCTCCGCCACCGCGGCCGGGTCGCCCACCTCGCCCTCGTAGTCGGCGATCACGCCGCCGTCCGGGGAGGGCGGCCAGTCGCGCAGCCGCACGTCACCGACCTCCTGCAGGGTGGCCCGCATGCCGAACGGGTGCAGCTCCAGCGGGACCGGTGACGCGATCGCATCCACCGGCTTCGACGAGTCCGCGATCACCACGAAGCGCTCCGCCGCCGCGGCGACGATCTTCTCGCGGGTGTGGGCGCCGCCCCCGCCCTTCACGAGCCACCCGTCCGGCGCCACCTGATCGGCGCCGTCGATCGCGATGTCGAGGCGCTCCAGCGCTTCGAACGGCTCCACGGCGATCCCCAGGCCCCGCGCCGCTGTCTCGGTGCGCGGCGAGGTCCCGACGCAGCGCAGGCTGAGCTTTCGCTCCGCGAGCGCGGGCAGCAGGTGGGCGACCGTGGAGCCGGTCCCCAGCCCGACCACCATCCCGTCCACGACCAGCTCCGCCGCCGCCTCCGCGGCGCGGCGCTTCTCGTCCTCGATCTCGACGCTCGACGCCATGACGGGAATCTATGACCACAGCCCGATAACAGCGAGCCCCGCTAACAACTCATCTAGGATGCGAACCGGGGATATGGCCGTCGCCGCGAAGCCGCAGACCGACATCGACACGCTCTGCGTGAACACGATCCGGACGCTGAGCATCGACGCGATCCAGAAGGCCAACTCGGGTCATCCCGGAGCGGTGATGGGAATGGCGCCGGCCGCGTACACGCTGTGGCAGCGTTTCCTGCGCTTCGACCCCGAGGAGCCGATCTGGCCGAACCGCGACCGCTTCGTGCTCTCCAACGGGCACGCGTCGATGCTTCTGTACTCCCTCCTGCACCTCGCGAAGGTCCAGGCCGTCGATCCCGACTACGAGACCGTCGGCGAGCCGTCGGTGAGCCTCGAGGACATCGAGCGCTTCCGCCAGCTCGACTCGAAGTGCCCCGGCCACCCGGAGTACCGCTGGACCTCCGGCGTGGAGACCACCACCGGGCCGCTCGGCCAGGGGATCGCGACCTCGGTCGGGATGGCGCTGGCGGGCAAGTGGATGGGGGCCCACTTCAACCGCCCCGGCTACGACCTCTTCGACTTCAACGTGTACGCGATCTGCGGCGACGGCTGCCTGATGGAGGGCGTCTCGAACGAGGCAGCGTCGCTCGCCGGCCACCAGCGGCTCGACAACCTGTGCTGGATCTACGACAACAACCACATCACGATCGACGGCCGCACAGGGATCACCTACGGCGACGACGTCGCGGCGCGCTTCATCGGCTACGGCTGGAACGTGACCCGCGTCGGCGACGCCAACGATCGCGAGCTGCTCACACGGGCGTACGAGCGCTTCCACTCCGAGGAGGACCGCCCGACGCTGATCGTCGTCGACAGCCACATCGGCTACGGCGCGCCGCACCTCCAGGACACCGCGAAGGTGCACGGCGAGCCGCTCGGGGAGGAGGAGGCCCGCGAGACGAAGCGCGTCTACGGGTGGCCCGAGGACGCCCAGTTCCTGATCCCCGACGGCGTCTACGGGCACTTCGCGGACGGGATCGGTGCGCGCGGCAAGCGGGCGCGCGAGGAGTGGGAGGCGCTGTTCGAGCGCTACAGGCGCGACGCGCCCGAGCTCGCCGCGCAGGTCGAGGCGATGCAGCGGCGCGAGCTTCCCGAGGACTGGGACGCGGACATCCCGAGCTTTGATCCGGGCGAGGGCGAGCTGGCCACCCGCAAGGCGTCGAACAAGGTCGAGAACGCGGTCGCGAAGGGGATCCCCTGGATGCTGAGCGGGTCGGCCGACCTCACCGACTCGACGTCGGTCCGCCTCAGCTTCGAGGGCGCCGCCGACTTCCAGCCCGGCCAGCGGGACGGGCGCCAGCTGCACCTCGGGATCCGCGAGCACGAGTCGGCGGCCCTCTCCAACGGGCTCTCGCTGACCAAGCTGCGGCCGCTGTGGTCCACCTACCTCACCTTCTCCGACTACGCGAAGCCCGCGATCCGGCTCTCCGCCCTGATGGAGCTGCCGGTGATCCACCTCTTCACCCACGACTCGATCGGGCTCGGCGAGGACGGGCCCACCCACCAGCCGGTCGAGCACCTCGCTGGGCTGCGGGCGATCCCCGGCCTCAACGTGATCCGCCCCTGCGACGCCAACGAGGTCGCGGAGGCGTGGCGGGTCGCGGTGGATCGTACCCACGGGCCGGTGGCGCTCGTGCTCACCCGCCAGAACGTCCCGATCCTCGATCGCTCGCGCTACGCCTCGGCTGAGGGGCTGCGCCGCGGCGGCTACGTTCTCGCCGACCCCGACGACGGCGAGCCCGAGCTGATCCTGATCGCGACCGGGAGCGAGGTCGCGCTCGCCGCCGATGCCTACGAGGAGCTGAGCTCGAGCGGCGTGCGGACGCGGGTCGTCAGCCTTCCCTCCTGGTACCTGTTCGACCAGCAACCGGAGGAGTACCGCGAGAGCGTCCTGCCCTCGGGCGTCAGGGCGCGGGTCTCGATCGAGGAGGCCTCGACGCTGGGCTGGGACCGCTACGTCGGCCCCGAGGGGGCGGTGATCGGGATGCACACCTTCGGCTCCTCGGCGCCGCTCAAGGACGTGCAGACGGAGTTCGGGTTCACGCCCGAGAAGGTGGTCGAGCGCGCTCGCGAGGTCCTGAGGGGCGCCGGGGATGGAGGTGGTGGATCGTGAAGCCGACGCAGCAGCTGCACGCGCTCGGGCAGAGCCTGTGGATCGACAACATCACCCGCGACATGCTCGACGACGGCACGATCGCCCGCTACATCGACGAGCTGTCGGTCACCGGCCTGACCTCGAACCCGACGATCTTCGACAACGCGATCAGCGGGGGCAACGACTACGACGAGCAGATCGCCGAGCTGCGGGAGCGGGGCCTGGAGGCGGAGCAGCTCTTCTTCGAGCTCGCGCTGACGGACCTGCGCCGCGCGGCGAAGCTCTTCGAGCCGGTCAACGAGCGCACCGACGGCGTGGACGGGTGGGTGTCGCTCGAGGTCTCGCCGCTGCTCGCCGACGACGCGCAGAAGACGATCGCGCAGGTGAAGGACCTGCACTCGCGCGCCGACTGCAACGTCTTCATCAAGATCCCGGGCACCGACGCGGGACGCACGGCGATCGAGGAGTCGATCTTCGCCGGGGTGCCGGTCAACGTGACGCTGCTGTTCTCGACCGAGCAGTATCGGGGTGCGGCGGAGGCCTACCTGCGTGGCCTCGAGCGTCGCGTGGAGGCCGGCCTCAATCCGGAAGTCCCCTCGGTCGCCTCGCTGTTCATCAGCCGCTGGGACAAGGCGGTGATGGACAGGGTCCCCGACTCGCTTCGCGACCAGCTCGGGATCGCGGTCGCGAAGCGGGCCTACCGCGCCTACCGCGAGCTGCTCGACTCCGACCGCTTCCAGCGCCTCGCCAACGAGGGCGCGCGGCCGCAGCGCCTGCTGTGGGCGAGCACCGGGACCAAGGACCCCGAGGCTTCCGACGTCCTCTACGTGGAGGCGCTCGCCGCGCCGTTCACGATCAACACGATGCCCGACAAGACCCTGCTCGCGTTCGCCGAGCACGGGGAGGTCCGCGATCCCCTTCCCGCGGACGGCGGCGACTCGCAGTCGGTGCTGGCCGAGCTCGAGGCCGCCGGGATCGACGTCGACGCGCTCGCGACACAGCTCCAGGAGGAGGGCAAGGACTCCTTCGACAAATCGTGGAAGGAGCTCCTTGACACGATCGCCTCCGAGGGCGAGAAGCTGGTCGCCTCCGGATAGGTCCGCGGTGGCGGGCAGCGAGATCGCGCCGCTTCGGAAGCGCCCCGCCTGGGGCGACCTCGAGCGCCACCACCGCAAGATCGCCGACCGCCACCTGCGCGACCTGTTCGCCGAGGACCCGAAGCGGGGCGAGCGCCTCACCGCGGAGAGCGCGGGGCTGTATCTCGACTACTCGAAGAACCGGGTCACGGACGAGACGCTCGAGCTGCTGATCAACCTCGCCGAGGAGTCGGAGCTCGCCCAGCGGCGCGACGCGATGTTCCGGGGCGCGCACATCAACCTGTCCGAGGACCGCGCCGTGCTCCACGTCGCGCTGCGGATGCCGCGCGATCGCTCCCTGGTCGTCGACGGCGCCGACGTGGTGAAGGAGGTGCACGAGGTGCTCGACCGGATGAGCGCGTTCGCCGGGCAGCTGAGGGGCGGCGACTGGGTGGGCCACACCGGCAAGCCGATCCGCAACGTGATCAACATCGGGATCGGCGGCTCCGACCTCGGCCCCGTGATGGCCTACGAGGCGCTGCGCCACTACTCGGACCGCGAGATGACGTTCCGCTTCGTCTCCAACGTCGACGCCACCGACTTCGTCGAGGCCACCCGGGACCTGGAGCCCGAGGAGACGCTGTTCATCGTCTCCTCGAAGACGTTCACCACGCTGGAGACGATGACCAACGCGCACACCGCGCGGCAGTGGGCGCTCGACGGCCTCGACGGAGACGAGGGCGCGATCGCGAAGCACTTCGTCGCCGTGTCCACGAACGCGGACGGGGTGTCGAAGTTCGGGATCGACACCGACAACATGTTCGGCTTCTGGGAGTGGGTGGGTGGGCGCTACTCGATGGACTCGGCAATCGGGCTCTCGACGATGATCGCGATCGGGCCCGAGCGCTTCTCCGAGATGCTCGCCGGGTTCCATGCGATCGACGAGCACTTCCTCGAGACGCCGCTCGAGCGCAACCTCCCGGCGTTGATGGGCCTGCTGGCCGTGTGGTACAGCGACTTCTTCGGCGCCCAGACGGTCGGCGTGTTCCCCTATGACCAGTACCTGAAGCGCTTCCCCGCCTACCTCCAGCAGCTCACGATGGAGTCGAGCGGAAAGCACGTCACGCTCTCCGGCGAGCACGTCGACTACGACACGGGGGCGATCTTCTGGGGCGAGCCCGGCACCAACGGCCAGCACTCCTTCTACCAGCTGATCCACCAGGGGACGCGGCTGATCCCGTCCGACTTCATCGGCTTCAACCTGGGGCTGAACCCGCTCGGCGAGCACCACGACCTGCTGATGGCGAACGTGTTCGCGCAGACCGAGGCGCTCGCGTTCGGGAAGACGCCCGAGCAGGTGCGCGAGGAGGGGACCCCGGAGGAGCTGGTCCCCCACCGGGTGATGGAGGGAAACCGGCCGTCGAATACGATCCTCGCCGACCGACTCACGCCGGAGACGCTCGGGAAGCTCGTCGCGCTGTACGAGCACAGCGTCTTCACCCAGGGGACGATCTGGAGCATCGACTCCTTCGACCAGTGGGGCGTCGAGCTGGGGAAGGTGCTGGCGAAGAAGATCGTGCCGCAGCTGGAGAGCACCGACGAGCCGAAGCTCGAGCACGACAGCTCGACGAACACGCTGATCCGGCGCTACCGGGCCGGCCGATGAGTGAACCCTCAACCGAGGGGGTGCTGTTCGACATCGACGGCACCCTGATCACCACCGGCGGCGCCGGCGGCGAGGCGTGGCGGCGCGCCTTCGAGGAGATCCACGACACCCAGGTCGACATCCGCAAGGTGACCGAGTCGGGGATGACCGATCCCGACGTCGGGCGCACCGCGCTGCGCCACGTGCTCGATCGCGATCCCACCCAGCGCGAGCTCGCGCTGGCAATGGCGAAGTACATGAAGTACCTCGCGGCGGCGGTCGAGGAGTCGAGCGGCTACGAGGTCATGCCCGGCGTGGTGGACCGGCTGAGACAGCTCGTCGACGACGGGTACCTGGTGGGCTTGATCACCGGGAACGTCGAGGCCGCCGCGCACATCAAGCTTGCGCGGGGTGAGCTCAACCGGTTCTTCTCCTTCGGCGGCTACGGCTCCGACGCGAGCGACCGGGTCGAGGTGACGAAGAAGGCGCTGGAGCGCGGCGAGATGGTCTCGGGCGGAACCCTCGATACCTCCTCATGCATGGGAATCGGAGACACCCCTCGCGACGTCAGCGGCGCGCACGGGGCGGGGATCGTGTCGGTCGCGGTGGCGACCGGCAACTACACGGCCGACCAGCTTCGCGAGGCGGGCGCCGACCACGTGCTCGCGACCCTCGAGGAGGAGCTGCCCCTCTGAAGACGGACCGGGCGATCCTCGCCGGCGACGTTGGGGGGACGCACGCCCGCCTCGGGCTGTTCCAGGAGGGCGGCGCGCAGCCGGCCGAGCTGGGGATCTATCCGAGCGCCGAGCACGGGAGCCTGGTCGAGATCGTCGAGGCGTTCACGGACAAGCACCCCGCGCACGTGACGGCGGTCACCGTCGGCGTGGCGGGGCCGGTCGACGACGGCCGCACCGAGGCTGTGAACCTCGCGTGGCCGGTCGATGCAAGCGAGCTGGCGTCCGCGCTGCAGCTTCCCGAGGTCGACGTATCGGTGATCAACGACCTGGAGGCGAACGCGTGGGGGCTCTCGGTGCTCGGGAGGGACGACCTCGTGGCGTTGAACGAGGCGAGCGGAGGGCGGGACGGCAACCTCGCGTTGATCTCCGCCGGCACCGGGCTCGGCGAGGCGTTCGTCACCCACGGCCCCGGCGGTCAACGGGTCCACGCCAGCGAGGGCGGCCACGCCGACTTCGCCCCGCGCTCGGACCTCGAGGCGGAGTTGCGCGAGTGGTTGGCGCGCGACGGCGAGCACGTCAGCTATGAGCACGTGTGCTCGGGAATCGGAATCCTCAACATCCACGAGTTCCTGCGCACACGCTCGTCCGAGCCCGAGCCGGATTGGCTCGCGAAGGAGCGCGTCGAGCTGGGTGCGGCGGCGATCACCCGCGCCGGCCTGGAGCGGCGCGACGCGGTGGCGAGCAAAGCCCTCGACCTCATGGTCTCCGTCTACGGCGCCCAGGCGGGCAACCTCGCGCTAACCGTGATGGCGACCGGCGGCGTGCACCTCGGGGGCGGGATCGCGCCGAACATCCTTCCCCGCCTCGAGGAGGGAGCGTTCATGCGCGCGTTCACCGACAAGGGCCGTCTCTCCGACGTGGTGGAGCGGATCCCCGTGCGGGTGATCCTCAACGAGCTCACCGCGCTGCTCGGCGCGGCGCGGCACGCGCGGGGGCGGCGCCCGGATCGCGACGCCGCGTAGAAACAAAGGTTGTGCTCAGATCGGGTCAGATCCAGCGCTCCTCGTGCACCGCTCCGTCGGAACCGCAGACGAAATGCACTCCATCGAGTACAGGGTCGAGCCGGGGGAAGTCGGTCCGGCGATGGACGCCGCGCGACTCGCGGCGCGCGAGCGCCGAGGCGGCGATCATCCTCGAGAGCGGATATGGGTCCCTGAGCAGGCGCTCCAGCCCGCTCGCGTCGCGGCGCGGGCCGGCGTCCCTCCACACCGCGGCGCGGGTCTGGGCTGTCGGCGGCCCGAACCGGCCCTCCGGGACAGGGATTCCGTCGCGGCCCTCCTTGGCCCCCGCCGCCGCGGCGGCGGCCCGTGCCCCGAACACGAAGCATTCGCTGAGCGAGTTGGACGCGAGGCGGTTCGCGCCGTGCAACCCCGTGCACGCGCACTCCCCGATCGCGAACAGCCCCGGGACGCTCGTCCTCCCGTCGAGGTCGGTCGCCACCCCCCCGACCAGGTAGTGGGCCGCGGGCGCGACGGGGACCGGCTCTCGGGCCGGATCGATCCCTGCCTCGGCGAGCATCGCGACCACGTTCGGGAACCGCCCCGGCTCCACCATCCGCATGTCCAGCCGCACGCAGTCCGTCCCGTCGGCCTCGCTGCGATCGAGGATCGCTGCGGTGACCTGGTCGCGCGGCGCCAGCTCGTCGGTGAACCGTCGTCCGGCGGCGTCGAGAAGGACCGCCCCCTCGCCGCGGATCGCCTCGGTCAGAAGCGCGCCGTCGTGGGGATCGCTCGGCTTTGACAGCGCGGTGGGGTGGAACTGGCACAGCTCGAGGTCGGCGAGC
>JBOGZH010000329.1:0-3960 GCA_050697095.1 Solirubrobacterales bacterium | reverse complement strand
GGGTAGTCGCGAAAGGCGTCGGCGAGCAGGCACGCGGCGTCCCTGGAGCGGTCGAGGGGTAGGGGGGCGACCTCCATCTGCCCGATACTGCCATCAAGATCTAGGCGATGTTCCCGATCAACCTCCCGAACGTGCTCACGGTGCTGCGGATCCTCGCGGTGCCGGTGATCGTCGTCGCGCTGCTGGAGGAAACGCCCGACGGCGACGTGCTGGCGGCGGTGGTGTTCGCGCTCGCGGCGGTCACGGACGGGCTGGACGGCTACATCGCTCGGCGGCGCGAGGCGGTCACCACCTTCGGCAAGCTGATGGACCCGCTCGCCGACAAGCTGCTGATCGTCGCCGCGCTCGTCACGCTCGTCTCGCTCGGGCGCCTCGCCGCCTGGGTGGCGATGGTGATCATCGCGCGCGAGCTGGCGGTGACCGGGTTGCGCTCGATCGCGGCGGAGCAGGGGGTGGTGATCGCGGCGAGCTGGCTCGGAAAGGTGAAGACGGCGTTTCAGGTCGCCGCCGTGTTCGCGCTGATCATCTGGGACCCGACACCGGTCGCGGTGGACGTGCTCGTGTACCTCGCGGTCGCCCTCACGGTGATCAGCGGCGCCGACTACTTCCTCGGCGTGCGAAGGCGGATCGCGCAGGAGCGGGAGCGGCGGGCCGCCGCGCGAGGAACGCGCGAGCGCGTCGCGGGCGGCGCTACCCCTTCTTCCCGCGCTTGATGACCGTGAACGCGCGCGTGGCGGGGGTGAGGTCTGTGTTGCCGGCCTGATCGGTGGCCCGAACCTCGAAGACGTGACTGCCGGCCGCGAGATTCTGGTAGCTCTTTGGTGAGGAGCAGGAGCTCCAGGAGCCGGAGTCGAGGCGGCACTCGAAGCTGGAGTTGGGCTCCGAGGAGGAGAACGTGAAGCTCGGCGAGGCGTTCGTCGTGTTTCCCTGGGGGCCGGAGTCGATGCTTGTCTGCGGGGCCTGAGTATCGGGACATGGGCTCCCGATCGCCGCGGCGAGCTCGCAGTAGGCCGGCTTCGGGGCGAGGTTCTGATCCACCACGCCGGTCTGATTCCAGTACGGGGTCTCCCCCGTGACGTCCCGTAGGCGGTGGATGACGAACGACTCGATCTCGTGACCCTCGATCGAGCGGTAGAGGCGAACCAGCTCGTCTCCCTGCCCGTCGAGGCCGACCCCGGCCGTCGCGTCGCTCGAGACCCCGACCTCGGTGATCCACAGGGGCGTGCCCGAGTCGCCCTGGTTGTCGCGAGCCGCCCGCAGGCGATTGATCTCCTGCCACATGTCGTCGACGAGCGGGGTGCTCTTGGGGTAGGGATGGGTGCCGATCCCCTCGAAGTCGCACGCGCACCCCTGCTTGTAGGTCTCGCGCAGGAACTCGCGCGAGGACATGCGGGTCGCGCTGGTGGTCTTCACCGGCGAGAGGCCGCCCGTGGTCACCGGCGCGGTGCTCCCGGCGGCGGCAACGGCATCGTGGGCGAGCCCAAGGACCTCCGCGTAGCGCTGTGGATCGGGGGACGGAGCCCAGAAGAGGCCCAGGTTCGGCTCGTTCCAGACCTCGATGGTCCGCACGGCGGGGTACCTGGAGACGGCGTCCTGGACGAACTGTTGCCACTCGCCGTCATGTTGCGAGTCGGGTGGGTATGCGCACGGACTCGATGAAGGGCACGTCGCGGCGGGGTCGCGCGCCCACTCCGGGGCCTGGAAGATGAGCATCACCGGCTCGACCGAGTTCCCCTGCATGGCCTGATAGACGTGATCGGTCCGGGTCCAGTCGTACTGGTCTCGCACGTACTCGACGTCTCGCCAGTTGACGTGGAAGCGATCGGCGGAGAGCGAGTCCGGCATGATCGCGCCCCCGATCTCGATCTGCTGGGTGGCGAGGTCGGGACTCCACGTCCCCGGGGAGAAGCCCCACCCGTCGTTGAAGCCCCACGGCGTCGCCGGACCTCCGGGGCTTCCGGTATCGGTGAGGTGAGTCGCGGTCGCGGACGAGGGGCCGAGTGCCGCGCAGAGGAGGACTGCCAACGCCGCCAGCGGGATCCGAACCGCGTGCAGCTTGTTCACGAGCACACCGTACCAGCGGGTATCGAGCCGGCGGAGCAGACCTTGAGTCGAAGCCGGGAGCTAATCCCCGGATGAGACGCCGGGGGCCTCGAGCCACTCGCGCATCGTGAGGTGGTGGCGCGAGTGCTGGCCGGAGGCGAGCTCGGCGCGGATCTCGCCGACGAGCCCGGTTCGCTCCGCGAGCACGTTGTGGCGGTGGATCGTCTCCAGGTTCTCCTGGCGGGCGCACACGAACCCGCCCTCCTCGAGGGCGGGGTAGGCCTCGACGACGCGGCGGATCATCTCCCGCACGCAGTCCTCGACGAAGCGGGGATGCGCGTGCGCCTTCTCCACGACGCTGAGCTCGTCGGAGCGCTTCATCAGCTCGTAGATCTCGGAGCTCATCGATTCCTCGACGATGCGGAGGAGGTCCGGGGCGTCGAGGACGACGGTGGAATCCTCCGGGCGGCCGACGTAGAGCGTGCCGATCCCACGCTGGTTGTGGGTGGCGACGGGGACCGCCTCGAGCACCTCGTCGATCTGCTCGGGGGTGTATCCCTGAGCGGCGAGCCGCTCGCGCGCGCGGTCGGCGACGAGCCCCTGGGCGCACGGGCAGGCGGTCATTCCCTGCGCCTGCACGCCGGTGAGGGTGCGGGTTCCGCGCTCCGAAGCGACGGCGGTGCCGTAAAGGGTGTAGATCTCCTGGGTGGGAGCGCCGGAGACGGGGGCTGGGACGGTCTCGGGATAGCGGGCGGCGATCGAGACCTCGGCGCGCATCCCGTCCTGGCGCTCGCGCACCCGGGAGGCGATGTGGGCGGCGAGGACCTCGGACTTGAAGGCCTCCCCGAGGACGACCTCGTCGATCGTCTCGTTGAAGACCTCCTCGAAGCGCGACATGTGGACGCCCGCCTGCCGGGGGTTGAGATCGACGAGCCCCTCGAGCTCGGCGTAGTAGAGCTGCTCGTCGGAGTCGACCTTCACCCGCAGGACCTTTTCGACGCCGGTGACGCCGACCCGCGTCAGGCTGAGCTGGGTCTGGGGGCGCTGCGCCTGCGCGTCGGGGGCGTCGGGGGAGAGGACCTCGATGATCTCGCTCATCGCAATCGGGATGTTAGGGACCGGGGGCGGCAGGCCGGGGATATACTTCGCGCCGCCTTGGGAGCCACGTGAGAGCCGAGGAGCGGCTTTAGATTGGCTAAGAAGGGTCAGGCGCTGGTACGGGAGGAGAATCGCGCCGCCGACGACGCGGCGGCTGTCCTCGACGGCGACCAGCCTTTCGCCGACGTCGGAGAGCTGCGCGGGCTGATCGCGCAGGGCCGCGAGCGCGGGTACCTGACCTTCGAGGAGATCGCGGGCACCCTCGAGGAGGTCGAAGTGACCAAGGAGCAGGTCCAGCACCTGCACGGCTTCCTGATCGAGCATGGGGTGGACGTGATCGCGGGCGACGGCCTGACCGCGTACAAGGAGGCGAAGGGCGCGCAGCCCGACGCGCCGAAGAAGCCCGAGCTGGACCTCACAATCGAGCCGAGCCTCGACTCGCTGCGCTTGTACCTGCGCTCGATCGGCCGGGTCGAGCTGCTGACCGCGGAGCAGGAGATCGCGCTGGCGCAGCGGATCGAGCGGGGGGACATGCCCGCCAAGCGCCACATGGTGGAGGCGAACCTGCGCCTGGTGGTGTCGATCGCGAAGGGCTATCTGGGCCGGGGCCTGAGCTTCCTCGACCTGATCCAGGAGGGCTCACTCGGGCTCATCCGCGCGGTGGAGAAGTTCGACTATCGGCGCGGGTACAAGTTCTCGACCTACGCGACCTGGTGGATCCGCCAGGCGGTGACGCGCGCGCTCGCGGAGCAGTCGCGTACCGTGCGGCTGCCGGTGCACGTGGTCGAGACGGCCAGCAAGTACCGAAAGGCGCTGGAC
>JBOGZH010000328.1:0-8040 GCA_050697095.1 Solirubrobacterales bacterium | reverse complement strand
ACCAGCGACCTCGATGTGCTCTTCGGCGACGGGCACCATCGCGCCCAGCATCCCCAGCAGGTCGAGCCGCGGGTCGAGCTCGTCCGGCCGCTCCTCGCGGGGCGGGACGAAGCAGATCACGCCGCGGCGCACCTCGACCGGCACGTTCGGCATCGCCACCAGGGCCGGCGCATCGGGAAACGCCTGCTCGAGCCGCGAGACCGACACGCCCGCGAGGACCGAGATCAGCGGTGGAGCCTCCCCGTGCAGCTCACCGGCCACAGCGTCCAGCGCGGCCGGCTTGACGGCGAGCACGATGACGTCCGAGCGCGACGGGAGCTCGGCGAGCTCCGAGACCGCTTCTCCGCCGACCTCCTCCGCAAGCTGCGTCGCACGACCCGACCCGGAGTCGGCAAAAAACATCGCCTCCGGCCGGCGATCCGCTCCGGCCCAGCCGCGCGCCATCGCAGCCGCCATGTTGCCCGCTCCCGCGAAACCGATCCGCATCCGGCAAGACTATGCCAGCAGCGGCTCACGCCCGGCCACCCTCAGGACTGGTTGAAGAACCCCTTCTCGACGAGCCTCGCCTGCTGCTCGGCCGATACCTCGACGTTGCGCGGAGTGAGCAGGAAGGTCTTCTCGGCGATCTTCTGCATCCCGCCGTCCAGCGCGTAGGTCATCCCCGAGGCGAAGTCGATCAGGCGGCGTGAGAGGTCGGTGTCCGCCGTCTGCAGGTTCATGATCACGGGGATCGACCGCTTGAAGTTGTCGGCTACCTCCTGGGCGTCGTTGAACGTCCGCGGCGTGACGAGGTGAACCTGGGCATCGGCGCCGCCGTTACCAACCGGCCGCAGCACCCGGCTCCGCGACGTGGTCGGCTCGTCGGCGAAGATGTCGTCGATCTCCTCGCGCCGGCGCCGGGTGTCGAGCCTGCGCACGGACGCGGCGCGCGACTCGCGCCGCGTTGGGTGCTCCACGTCCTCGGCCGGCGCCTCGAACACCTCCTCGCCGCCGGAGGTCTCCGGCTCGTACATCTCGGGGCCCTCCTCGTAATCCTCGGCGAGGCCGAAGTAGACGAGGGCACGGTGCCATGTATCGCGAATGGCCATCGGTGGCGATTTCGCTTCCCGGCGCGGTTTTCCTCCGCTTCAGGGCGGATTCGCTAGCTCAGATTATGCCTGGTTCGATCGCCGCGCCCAAGCAAATTGCGCCCCCAGGGCGCTTTTTCACCGCGCGTACAGCGTCGTCCCAAGGCGGATGATCGTCGCGCCCTCCTCGAGCGCGACCTCCCAGTCCTGGCTCGTGCCCATCGAGAGACGCTCCAGCCCGCGTTCGGCGGCCAGCTCGGCGAGGGCTGCAAAGTACGGGCGGGAGTCCTCGGGGGCCTCGGTGAACGGAGGCATCGTCATCAGGCCGACGACCGCCACCGGGCAGCGGACGATGAACTCGTCTAGCTCGGGGGGCGGGATCCCCCCCTTCGAGCCCTCGCCCGCGACGTTCACCTCGACGAGGACCTCGGTCTCCGGGGCCGCGTGGCGCCCGAGCTGATCGAGCGCGGACCCGCTCGCCAGGGAGTGGATCAGCCGCACGCGCGGCACGAGATGCCTGACCTTGCGGCTCTGGAGATTGCCGATGAAGTCCCAGCTGAACGCATCGCCCCAGCGCTCCTGCTTCTCCTCCAGGTCCTGGAGGCGGTTCTCGCCCACGAGGGTGATCCCCGCTTCCTGGAGGGCCCCCATCTCGTCGACGGGGACGTACTTCGTCGCCGCGAGGATCTCGACTTCGGGCCCCGCGCGCTCGCGGACGCGCTCGAGGTTCGCACCGATCGCCCCGGCCTCGAGTCCGTGAATCAGCCCCGGCATTACGCCTCCAGCCAGGTGAACCCCGCCTGGCGGCCCGTGCGCTCGCCGTCGCGCCGGTGGGAGAAGAACAGCTCGGGGTTGCAGCTCGTGCACAGATCGGAGGCCTCGACCGAGTCCACCCCGGCCCGATCGAGGAGCCGGCGCGCGACCTCCGGCAGGTCGAGCAGCCGATCCTCGTTGATCCCGTCGCCCAGGTCCTCGAACGCGCCGAGCACCTCCTCCCCGACCTCATAGCAGCACGGCCCGATCCCCGGCCCGATCGCCGCCGCGCTCGCGTCGACCGCCCTCGCCCCGCGTTCGACGATCCCCGCGGCGAGCCCTCGCCACCCGCAGTGGAGCATCGCCACGCCGCCCGGGCCGGCGAGCGCGACTGGGAAGCAGTCGGCGACCATCACCACGGGCGCGAGCCCGGCGCGGCTGGTCGCGTGGCCGTCGAGGGCGGGAAGATCCGGGCCCGGCTCCGCGTACGCGCTCGGCTCGGGAGCGCTCTCGTGCGTCGCGATCTCCGCACCGTGGACCTGGCGCCCGATCAGCACGCGTTCGGGCCGCAGCCCCAGCGCCGCCGCGGCCCGGTGGCGGTTCTCGCGCACCGCGTCGCGCCGGTCGTCGGTGAGAATCGCCAGGTTGAGGCTCTCGTAGGGCCCCGTGCTGACGCCGCCGAGCCGCGTCGTGAACGCAGCCCTCGCGCCGGGCAGCTCGGCCTCCAGCCACCGCAGCTCATCCTGCTCTCGCCATAGCATCGTCGGTTCAGGATGTCAGGCCCGAGCCGCATCGAGGGCGACGCGAAGCTCCTCCTCGCGCCCGGAGATCTCGCCGTCGAGCTTGCGGCGCAGGGCCTCGTCCAGCCCGCGGCCGAGCGCCGGCCCCTCGGGAATCCCGGCGGAGAGCAGGTCCTCGCCCCCGATCTCGAGCCCCACCGCGCTCCACTCCGAGAGGTAGCGGTCGAGCCACTCGGCTCCGAGGGCACGCGCCAGAACGAGCTCGATCTCACTGTGCACCCGGGCCAGATCGACCGCCTCGGAGGGGCGCTGCGGCGAGGCCGCGGCAAGCTCTCGCGCCGACGCGAGGAGATCGCGCAGGCGCCCCGCGGCGCCCGGCGCGCGGTTGGTCGCCGCAGCGTGCACGGCGAGGGCTCGGTCGACGGTCCCCTCCCAGGGAGGGCGCGCGAGCAGCGCCGCCACCGCGTCGATCAGCGGTCCCGCTCCGCCGGCGAGCGACACCTGCCCCCAGCCGGCGAGCAGCTCGAACCCCGCTCGCGCCCGCGGCTCCGCCGAGAGCTTGATCAGCTCCGCCTCGACCCGGTCCTCGGACACGGTCGAGAGGTCCGCCTCGCACAGCAGCTGCTCGGTCTCCGGCTCGACGGTGAAGCCGAATCGCGCCGCGTAGCGGGCGGCGCGAACGGCGCGGGTGGGATCGTCGGCGAACGAGCGCTCGTGGAGGACCCTCAGCAGCCCGCGCTCGAGATCCGGGCGCCCGGCGTGAGGGTCGATCAGCTCGGCGTCGCGGTGGAGCGGGATCGCCATCGCGTTGATCGTGAAGTCGCGCCGGGCGAGATCGTCCGCGAGCGTCGAGGGGCGCACCTCGGGCAGCGCCCCCGGTCTGGGGTATGTCTCCGCCCTGGCGCTCGCGAGGTCGAGCTCGACTCCGTCGAGGCTCACCGTGGCGGTCGCGAAGCGGTCGTGGGAGACGGCAGCCCCTCCGAGCGCGCTTGCGAGCGCCGCCGCCTCACCCTCGACGACGAGGTCGAGATCGGCGCGAGCGCGGCCCAGCAGCAGGTCGCGCACCGCGCCTCCGACGAGGTACAGGGGCAGCTCGCCGGCCGCGTCCCGGACCCGGTCGAGCCCGGGGAGCGATGCGAGACGCTCGCCCAGGTGCGCGAACTCGTCGGGTTCGGGGGCTGTCGGCGCGGTCACGGCCGTTTCGTAGCATGAGTGGCTTCGCGGATGGGCCGATTGCTCGAGATCTGGCGGGCGTGGTCGGTGCCCCGGCGTGTTGCCGTGGGCGCCGGCGCCGCCGTGGTCGCGGCCGGTGCGATTCTCGCCCTCTACCTCGCTCTCAAGCGCCCGGACGACGTCGTCGACCCCGAGGCCACCTTCCAGGCGAGAGAGGTGTCGGAGAAGCGCGAGAAGACCGTGAACTGGCCGCTGTACGGGCTGAACCGCGCCCGAACCCGCTACCTGCCGGCGAAGGGCCTCAAGCCGCCCTACCGGATGCTGTGGCACTTCGACGCCAAGCAGCTGCTCGAGTTCTCGCCAATCGTCGTGCGCAGGACTGTGTACTTGATGAGCAACGACGCGAAGGTCTTCGCGATCAACTCGGAGACGGGGAACGTGAAGTGGAAGCAGAGGATCGGCAAGCTGAGCGCGTCCGCCCCGGCGTTCGCCCACGAGCGCCTCTACCTGACGACGCTCGAGCCGGGGCAGGCGGTCGCGTTGAACGCCAAGACCGGGAAGGTCGAATGGAGGCGCCAGCTCCCGGGACGCTCCGAGTCGTCGCCCGTGGTCGCCGACGGCCGTGTCTTCTTCGGCGACGAGAGCGGCAGCGTGTGGGCGCTCGACGAGGACAACGGCAAGGTCGCGTGGCAGACCCCGACCGCCGGGAACGTCAAGGCCGGGCCGGCGCTCCATGACGGGACGCTGTTCGTGGGCGACTACGCGGGCGAGATGTACGCGATTCGGACCGAGGACGGCGCCGTTCAGTGGGAGGCCTCCGACCTCGGCGCGGGCTTCGGCCGCTCGGGTCGGTTCTACTCCACGCCCGCGGTCGCCTTCGGACGCGTGTATGCGGGAAACGCGGACGGTCGGGTGTACAGCTTCGAGGAGCGCACGGGAGATCTCGCCTGGAGCCGGTCGCTCGACGGTTACGTGTACGCGGCGCCGGCGATCGCCGACGCACCCGGCACTCCTCCGAGCGTGTACATCGGAACGAACGGCGGTACCGCCTACGCGCTCGACGCACGCAGCGGCGATGAGATCTGGAGCACCTCCGTCGGCGGCGAGATCAGCGGCGCGGGAAGCGTGATCGGGGAGATCTTCTATCTGTCCGACGTCGACCTCGACAAGACGGTCGGTTTCGACATCGCCAGCGGGAAGCCCGTCTACAACATCGATCGGGGCGAGTACAACCCGATGGTCTCCGACGGCAAGCGGCTGTATCTGACCGGCTACGCGAGCATCACCGGCCTGGAGCCGAAGCGGAAGCACGGGGGGAAGCGCAGCAAGAAGCAAACCGCATCCCGGCAGAGACCCGGCCGCGGCGGACGCGAAGCGGAGCACGCGACCGGAAACTGATTCCGGGCTGATCCGCAGGATTTCTTTCAGGATTTCGCGGCGGGCGCACGAACACAGCGGGATATGGCCACCACTCGCACAGAGCAGGACACCCCCAGCGTGCGCGCCGACTATCTGCGCGGCGATCCCGCCCAGCACGGGCCGATCAGGCGCGGCAGGCTGGAGCTCGCGCCCGGCGGGTTGCGGTTCAGCGCCCCGGGATCGCCGGAGTTGAGGATCGACCTCGGCGACATGGAGGGGCTGACCGTCAGCGGTCGCTCGCCCTACGAGCACCCCCGCCGCGCGGTGCGCGGCACGATGTTCGTCGCGGCGCGGCGCAACGGCAGCGTCGACGTGTGGGAGTTCGCGGTCGAGCGCAAGGCAGGAGCAACCCTTCGTGACCGCATCCACCGTGAGCTGCACGTGCGGAGGCTGCGCCGCCCCCCGCTCCCGTTCGTGGAGCAGCTGGTCGGCCCGATCGAGGAGCTCGAGGAGGATGGGCGGGCGGCCGCTGAGACGAACGGGAGCGGGGCTACGCAAGACCGGGGCTTCAGCATTCGCCGCCCGCGGGTCGTCCTGCTGACGCTTCTGATCTCGGCGGTAGTGGCTGCCGAGGTCCTCGTTGCGCTCGCGCTGCTGCGCTGAGCGCCCTAGCCCAAACGCACGGGGATTCCGGCGTCGCGCAGGTGCTGCTTCGCGTCTCTGACGCGGTACGTGCCGTAGTGGAAGATCGAGGCGCACAGCACGGCGTCCGCCCGCCCCTCGGTGATCGCGGCCGAGAGGTGCTCGAGCTCACCCGCCCCGCCCGAGGCGATCACGGGGATCCCGACGGCGTCGGCAACGGCGCGCGTCAGCTCGAGCTCATAGCCCTCGGTCGTCCCGTCGCGGTCCATGCTCGTGAGCATGATCTCCCCGGCCCCGCGCTCGGTGGCCTCGCGCGCCCACTCCACGGCCTCGCGATCGACAGGATCCCTGCCCCCGTTTACATAAACCCCCCAGCCCCCGCTCCCCCGCTTCGCGTCTATCGCGACGACCACGCACTGGGCGCCGAACACGTCGGCCAGCTCACCGATCAGCTCGGGTCGCGCGAGGGCCGCCGAGTTGACAGAGACCTTGTCCGCGCCCGCGTCGAGGACGGCCTGCGCGTCCTCGGCGGAGCGGATCCCGCCCCCGATCGTGAACGGGATGAATACGTTGTCCGCGGTGCGGCGCGCCAGCTCGACGATCGTCTCGCGGCGCTCGTGAGAGGCGGTGATGTCGAGGAAGACCAGCTCGTCCGCGCCCTCGGCGTCGTAGCGCGCCGCGAGCTCGACCGGGTCGCCGGCGTCGCGCAGCCCGACGAAGTTCGTCCCCTTGACGACACGCCCGCCATCGACGTCGAGGCACGGGATGACGCGCTTCAGGACCATCGGTCGAGGGTACAGGCGCTACCGCGGTCGGCGACCGAGGAACGCCTCGCGCCCGAACGGGTCGTCGTCGACGAGTGGCACCGCCACCACCTCGGCCGTCGCCCCGGCTTCCTCGAGAAGGCGGAGCCAGGTCCGGCGCGGAAAGAGGCCGCAGAGGTGGCGGTCGCGGCGGACCTCCACCGACCCGTCCGGGAGCCTGAGCAGGTATGCCAAGTCCGCCACATGGGTGTCGTCCGTCGGGTCGGGATCCCACCACCACTCGAGGTACCGAAGCGCACGATCCGGCCCGTCATGGCCGCCGTGCTCCGTGCCCTCGGCGAACGACTCCGCGACGAAGTCGGGCACGAGCAGCACCGCGCCGCCGGTCCGACAGTGCTCGACCGCGGTCGCGATCGCCGCGCGCAGGTCCTCCTCGGAGGTCAGGTACGCGACCGCGTCGTGGACGAAGACCGCATCGAAGGTCCTTCCCAGCCGCACGGAGCGCATGTCGCCCTCGAGGTGCTCGCACTCGGGGTTGAGCTGCTTGCTCACGGCGAGCATCCCGGGGGAGCGGTCCACGAGGGTCATCCGCAGGTCCCGCTTGAGATGCGACGCGTTGTTCCCCCCTCCGCTGCCGAGCTCGAGGACCTCGACGAGGGGCTCGTCCACGGCGCCGCACATCAGCCGTAGGTACTCGGCGGCCTCGGCCGCGTACTCCTCGGGCGGCGAGAGCAGTGGCCACCACTCGGCGAGCTCGTCGTAGAGGGCCGGCGTCTCGGTCACGTGTCGAACGCTCCGGCGGCTAGAAGCTGAAGCCCTTCTTGACGAGGTCCTTGAGGCGCGAGTACCCCCTGTCGGTGAGGTTTCCGCTCCAGCCCTCGCCCGCTCGCTTCGCGTCTATCGCAACGACGACGCATTGCGCGCCGAACACAGCCGCGAGCTCGCCGACCAGCTCGGGGCGCGCGAGGGCCGCCGAGTTGACCGAGACCTTGTCCGCGCCCACGTCGAGCACGGACTGCGCATCCTCCGGGGAGCGGATCCCGCCCCCGATCGTGAACAGGATGAACACGTTGTCCGCGGTGCGGCGCGCCAGCACGACGATCGTCTCGCGGCGCTCGTGGGAGGCGGTGATGTCGAGGCAGCCGGACTGGCGCTATCGAGTCTTGTGCTCCACCTTGCGCACGCGATCAGCGCGGTCGACCCGGGCTCGGTCGCGGTGGCTGGCACCGCCGTGGACCAGATCCCGGTTGCCGTCCTGGGCGGCGAGCAGGTCCGCGTTGCCGTGACCGCGGAGGCGGTCGTTGTCGGCGCCGCCGCCGATGTCGTCCCTCCCCTTCTTGCCCTTGAGGAAGTCCGTGCCGCCCAGCCCGAGGATCAGATCGCCACCCTTGTTACCGGTCGCGCGATCGTCGCCGTCACCGGTGTCGATCACGTCGCGCCCCCCGCGTCCCGAAATGGAGTCGTTGCCCCCCAGGCCGCACATCACGTCGTTCTGGCTTGTGCCCCTCATCCTGTCGGCGCCGGGCGTGCCGAGGATCGTGC
>JBOGZH010000327.1:0-4606 GCA_050697095.1 Solirubrobacterales bacterium | reverse complement strand
GAGGTATGCGACGTCGAACGGCACGGACCGGGTGTTGCTGCGAATCGTCACGTCCGCGACCGCCTCGAAGTGCGTGTCCGCAGTGCGCTTCACGAGACGCCCGGCGAAGGTGATCGTGGGGTGGTTCTCGACGTCGAAGAAGTCGGCGCTTCGCAGATGGGCATCACGGACAGGCTCGCCCGTCCAGACCTTCGTCGAGTCGATCTCGCCCTCGAAGGTCGCCTGAAGACAGTCATCCCAGTCGAAGTCGAGCCGGCCCTGGACGTCCTTGAACAGCCCGCGGACCCAAGTGACCATCATGTGCCGGGCCCGGAACTCGACCTCCGTGTGGCCCGGCTCGAAGATCCAGATCGCCACCTACTCGCCCGACTCGATCACGAACGCCACGTCGTCGAGGTAGCACCACGACCAGTCCTCGCCGGGCTCGAGCGAGCTGACGATCGGGTGCCCGCTTGCGGCGGCGTGCGCGCTGGCGTGCTTGTTCCGGGAGGAGTCGCAGCAACCGACGTGCCCGCAGCGCCTGCAAACCCGCAGGTGGACCCACCGGTCGCCGGTCTTCAGGCAGTCCTCGCAGCCGGGGACCTCGTCCGGTGGCTCGACCTGGATCTGATCTAGGTGAGTGCAGGTGGGCATGGCCAAAGGCTTAACACAGTCGTCAAACCGCGCCCGCCGACGCGAGCTCGAATTGCACTCCGGGGTAGGTCGCCGCGTACAGCGTCGGCAGGGCGCCCATCTCGGCGCTCTGGGCGAACACGCGCCGCTGCTACCCGACCACCCGCGAGAAATGATCAAGGGGTCAAGACGATCTTCAGGGCTTCCCGCCGGTCGTAGACCGCGTACGCGTCGGCCGCCTCGTCGAGCTGCATGTGGTGGGTGACGAGCGGGGTCGGGTCGAGGACGCCCGAGGCGAGCATCGCGAGCACCCGGTCGAGGTGCCCGATCACGTTCGCGTGCCCGGTGCGCAGGGTCAGCGCCTTTATCCACACGACCCCCATGTGGACCTCGGCCCGCTCCGCGTAGACGCCCGTCACCGACACCGTCCCGGCCTTGCGCGCCACGCGACAGGCGAGGTCCAGTGCGTCGGGATGGCCGACCGCGTCGACCGAGAGGTCCACCCCGCGCCCCTCGGTCAGCTTCTTGACCGCGCCCCGGGGGTCGTCCTCGGTGAGGTGCACCGGCGTGGAGCCGAGCGACTCCGCCATTCGCAGGCGCTCCTCCACGGAGTCGACCGCGATCACCTGCGCGGCGCCGACTGCCCGCGCCACCTGGACCGAGCACAGCCCGACGGGACCGAGGCCCAGCACCGCGACGCTGGACCCGGGCTCGAATCCGGTGTCGGCGATCGCGTGGTAAGCGGTCCCGGCGACATCGCCCGCGAACAGCGCCGCGTCGTCGGAGACGCCGTCGGGGACCCGGCGCAGGACGAGGTTCGCATGCGGCACCAGCAGCAGCTCCGCCTGCGCGCCCTGGAGCGAGCCCAGCGTCGCGCCGTGGCCGAACACCCGGCCCTCGTCGCACTTGTGGTAGTCCGCGCGGCGGCAGAAGAAGCAGCCGCCGCAGGCGGTGCAGTAGGTCCCGAGCACCCTGTCGCCGATTGCGATTTCGCTCACGCCGTCGCCGGCCTCGACCACCGTCCCGACGAACTCGTGGCCGATCACGAACCCCGGCTCTATCCGCACCCGCCCGTGGTAGATGTGGAGGTCCGAGCCGCAGATCCCCGTGGCCTCGACGCGCACGATCGCGTCGTCGGCGGCCTCGAGGGAAGGCTCGGGGCGATCCTCTATCCGGACCTCGCCCGGCGCCTGGAAGGTGACCGCCCGCACACAGGGAGGATATTTATCTCAGCGTGATGTCCACGGTTAGGAGCAGCAGCGGCCACAGCAGCACCGCGAAGATCGCCGAGGCGACGTTGTCGACGTTGCCGAGGCGCTCGAAGTAGTTGCGATCGGCGGCGACGACGATGCCGATCACCAGGTAGGCGATCCCGACCAGGTTCCTCATCGCGGGCGCGAGCCTACCCGCCCGGCAGCGGGGTAAACGGTGGAACCAACCACGTCACGCTCGCCGAACCGGTTCATCGCCGGGTAGCAGCCACGCCGACAGGCTCGGCCCGCGGCCGAGCAGCGCCGCCCTTGTCACGGCATCGGGTCCGAACCGGTGGCGTACCTCGTCGAGCGCGGCATCGAGGGCGCTGCACCTGAGTCCGTCGAGCGGCAGCGCGAGCTGGACGCCGGCCTCCATGCCGTCGAGGTTGGCCACGCTGACCCCAACGAGGGTGAGACCGCGGCGCTCGATCATCGGCATCGCCGCCGCCACCAGCCCCCTCGCCGTGGCGAGGATCGCCCCGGTCGCGGCGGTCGCGTGGGGAAGCGTTCGCGACCGGCTCGCCCGGGAGAAGTCCGCGAAACGCAACCGCAGCACCACGGTGCGGCCGGCCCGTCCGGATGCCCGCATCCGGCGGGTGACGCGATCGACCAGTGCGATGACGACGGCGTCGAGCGCGTCGGGCGACGTCGACGAAGGGTGGAGCGCGGACTGCGACCCGAACGAGCGCCGCCGGCGGCCCGCCCGCACCGGCCGAGGATCGCGGTTGTGAGCGAGGGAGTGGAGGTGGCGGCCCGACGCGCGCCCGAGGATCGAGACCAGGGCCGCCTCGCTCAGCCGGGCAATTTGGCCGACGGTCGTGATTCCCAGGTCGTGGAGCTTGCGGGCGGTGGCGGGGCCCACGCCCCAGAGCCTCTCCACCGGAAGCGGGTGGAGAAAGGCCAGCTCGCCGCCGGGCGGCACCACGAGCAGGCCGTCGGGCTTGGCGGAGCGGCTGGCCACCTTCGCGAGGGCCTTGGTGGTGGCCACTCCGACCGTGATCGGCAGGCCGACCCGCTCGAGCACGTCGCGCCGCAAATCCACCGCTATCTCCGTGGGGGAACCCGAGATCCGCTCCAGCCCGCGCACATCGAGGAACGCCTCTTCCATCGACAGCCCCTCGACAAGCGGGGACGTTCGCTCGAACACCTCGAACAGCGCCCTGCTCGCCGCGACGTAGGCAGACCATCGGGGCTCGACCACCGCCGCCTGCGGACACAGCCGCCGGGCCTGCGCTGCGCCCATCGCCCCGCGCACGCCGTATGCCCTCGCCTCGTAGCTCGCCGCCATCACCACCCCCGACCCGACGATGGTGGGTCGGCCGCGCAAACGAGGGTCGTCCCGCTGCTCGACGGAGGCGAAGAACGCGTCGACGTCGGCGTGCAGGATCGTGGCCTCCATGGACCGAACACATGTTCGCATCCGCGAGCGCCGAAATCAACCGGCGAAAGCGGCGGCGCGCCCGCCGGGTCAGGCGTCGGCCAGGTGCTCGTCCAGGCGGTCGAAGAAGGACGACCACCCCTGCCCGGCGCGCTCGTACTGCTCGGCCGACATGCGTCCGCGCTGCTGGAAGCGCATCTCGGTCCGGCCGTCGCCGAGGTCGGCGAGAACGACGGTCACCAGCTCGTATGCGTCCTCACCGGGCTGGTCGGAGAGCGTGAGGACGAGCCGCTCGGGCTCGACCACCTCGCGGTATTCGCCCTTCCACTGGATCTCGCGGCGGCCGGGGCCGGCGAACATCGTCGCCCGCCACGCTCCCCCCTGACGTCCATCGAGACCGTGGACACGGGCACCTCGGCCTCGCTGCCGCCGTACCAGTCCGCGAAGCGCTCGGGCTCCGTCCACTCCTTCCACACCTGCCCGCGCGGCGCGTCGAAGACCCGGGGTGATCGTGATCCCCTCCTCGGCCGCGGCATCGGCGGTCGGTGGCTCAGCCCGGTTGAATATAACCGCCCTGCGGACCGCGGGGCCGGCGACAACGAGAAGGAGGATCAAGATGGGAAGGGTGGTCGTAACCGAGTTCGTCTCACTGGACGGCGTCATGGAGGACCCGGGCGGATCCGAGGACTTCCAGCACTCAGGTTGGAGCTTCGAGATCCATCGCGGAGACGAGGGCGACAAGTTCAAGCTCGACGAGGCCCTCGAGGCCGAGGCCCTGCTGCTCGGGCGGGTGACCTATGAGGGCTTTGCCGAGGCATGGCCATCGCGAGATGGCGAGTTCGCCGACAAGTTCAACAGCATGCCCAAGTACGTCGTCTCCACGACCCTGGCGGAGCCCGAGTGGAACAACTCGACCGTGATCAAGGGCGACGTCGCGGAGGCGGTCGCGAAGCTGAAGCAGGAGCTGGATGGGGACATCGTGGTTCACGGCAGCGCCCAGCTCGCGCAGGCGCTGATCGAGCAGGACCTCGTCGACGAGCTGCGGCTGATGGTCTTCCCGGTCGTCCTCGGGACCGGCAAGCGCGTCTTCGGCGAGACGAGCGACAAGAAGCGCCTGCGGCTCGCGGACTCGAAGATGGTCGGAGACGGCGTAGCCATCCTCGTCTACGAGCCCGCCGCCGAGTAGCGGTGTCCGAGGCCGCGCGCGTGGACGAGTGCGACAACCTCGTCGGCGCCGAGCTCGTCACTCCGGGCGGGGCCTTGATTCACGCAAGTCCCGACGAGAACGCCGAGCTCCTCTGGGGGCTCCGCGGCGGGGGCGGCATCTTCGCCGTGGCGACGCGCTTGGAGCTCCGCCTGCACG
>JBOGZH010000326.1:0-2929 GCA_050697095.1 Solirubrobacterales bacterium | reverse complement strand
TCCGACGCGAAGCGGCCGAACTCCTACCTGGCGCGCTCCGACCCCGACGATGTCGCCCGGGTCGAGGACCGCACCTTCATCTGCTCCCAGCGCGCGCAGGACGCCGGCCCGACGAACAACTGGCGCGATCCGGAGGAGATGCGGGAGGTTCTCGGCAAGCTGTTTCGGGGCTCGATGCGGGGGCGAACGATGTACGTGGTGCCGTTCTCGATGGGACCGCTGCGCTCGACGATCGCCCACATCGGCGTTCAGCTGACCGACTCTCCATACGTCGCGGTTTCGATGCGGATCATGACCCGGATGGGGGCGGGTGCGCTCGAGGTCCTCGACGACGATGGCGAGTTCGTCCCCTGCGTCCACTCGGTGGGCATGCCCCTGGGCGAGGGCGACGAAGACGTCCCGTGGCCCTGCAACGAGACCAAGTACATCGTCCACTACCCGGAGACCCGCGAGATCTGGTCGTTCGGGTCGGGCTACGGGGGCAACGCGCTGCTCGGAAAGAAGTGCTTCGCGCTGCGAATAGCCTCGGTGATGGCGCGCGACGAGGGCTGGATGGCCGAGCACATGCTGATCCTCAAGCTCACCTCGCCCGAGGGAAGTGTCAAGTACGTCACCGGTGCCTTCCCGTCGGCGTCGGGGAAGACGAATCTCGCGATGCTGATCCCGACGCTCGAGGGATGGAAGGCCGAGACAGTCGGCGATGACATCGCGTGGATGAAGTTCGACGACGAGGGCCGGCTGCGGGCCGTGAATCCCGAGGCCGGGTTCTTCGGGGTCGCTCCCGGTACGGGGGAGAGGACCAACCCCAATGCGATCGCGACCGTGGACCGAAACTCGATCTTCACCAACTGCGCGCTGACGGACGATGGGGACGTGTGGTGGGAGGGGATGACCGAGGAGCCCCCCGAGCACGCGATCGACTGGCGCGGGAACGACTGGACCCCGGACTCCGACGATCCGGCCGCCCACCCCAACTCGCGCTTCACGACGCCCGCGGGCCAATGCCCGTCGATCGCCCCGGAGTGGGAGGACCCGGCCGGGGTTCCGATCGACGCGTTCCTGTTCGGCGGCCGGCGCGCCACCGTGGTCCCGCTCGTCACGGAGGCGTTCGATTGGGAGCACGGCGTGTTCCTCGGGGCGACGATGTCCGTGGAGAGGACGGCCGCCGCCGCGGGCACGGTGGGGGAGCTGCGCTTCGACCCGTTCGCGATGCTGCCCTTCTGCGGCTACAACATGGCCGACTACTTCGGGCATTGGCTGCGGGTTGGCCGCGAGGGCGACGCCGAGGGGCTGCCGCGGATCTTCTACGTCAACTGGTTCCGCAAGGACGACGACGGCAAGTTCCTGTGGCCGGGGTTCGGCGACAACAGCCGCGTGCTGGAGTGGATCTTCCGGCGCTGCGACGGGGAGGCCGAGGCGAGCGAGACCCCGATCGGGCTCGTCCCGCCGCCGGGCGAGATCGACACGGAGGGGCTCGACATCCCCGACGAGCGTATGCGGGCGCTGCTGAGCGTGGACACCGAGGCCTTCGCGGCCCAGCTTCCCCAGACGGAGGAGCACCTGGCGCGCTTCAGTGACTCGCTGCCGGGGGAGCTGCGCTCCCAGCTCGAGGCGCTGAGGCGGCGCCTCGGTGCCGGCTGAGAAGCGAAAGCCGCTGACCGAGCGACTCGCCGAGCCGCTCGCCTCCTCGCGCGCCGGCGCGTGGTTCTACGTCCATCTCGCCCCGCACATCGATCGGCCGCTGATGGCCATCACGGGTGGGCGCCTGACGACCGGGGGGATGAAGCGGGTCGGGATGCTGATGGTGAGGGGCGCGAAGAGCGGGGTGGAGCGGCGGACGCCGCTGGTGTACACGCGGGATGGCGACAACCTCCTCGTGGTCGCCTCGCGCGGCGGGGACGTCAAGCATCCGGCCTGGTATCGCAACGTGGTCGCCAACCCCGACGTCAACTTCTCGATCGACGGCGACGAGCGTGCCTACCGGGCTCGGGTCGCGACGGCCGAGGAACGCCCACGGGTATGGGAGCTCGCCACCCGGCGCTACGGGGGCTACGCCGTCTACCAGCGGCGCGCGGGCAGCCGCGAGATCCCGGTGGTCGTGCTCGAGCCGCTAGCGCCTATAGCTGATCCGGGCGATGGCGCAGCCGCTTGACGGCCTCCAGCTCCTCGAGATCGCTGAGGTCACGTGGCCGCGCGGCGGCGCTCTTCATGGCGATCAGGTCGTCCGGCGAGGCGACGAGAACCGAGAAGCCCCCCACATCCACTCGCTCCGCATTTCGACGTAGCGTCTCATACCGGGGTGCCGCCTTCGGGCGACGATGCACGTCCAGCCAACCTGCCGAGGTGACGAGAGTGAGCAGTTCGACGTTGCGCAGCGTGCGTCCATCAGGGACGAAGGGGATCCCTTCATCGGCCTCACGCAGTTGCGCCTTCATATCGACGAGGACCTTGCCGAGCGCATCCAGATTCGCGTCGTCTGGCGCGAAGACGATGTCCAGGTCACGCGTCAGGCGCGCTGAACCGTGGAGGATGAGGGCGATGCCCCCGATGACGACGAAGTCGACACCGGCGCTGGTGAGGCGGTGAAGCATGTCGTGGACGTCGAGGTCGGGCCACTCGGCCGGCCGACGGTCCTTAGGGTCCACTCTGTTCTCTCCGCGTGGGCGCCAGCTTCGTGATCTGGTCGTACGCGATCGTGAAGGCCCTGAGGCGGTCGGCTGGGCTGAGTCGAAGGTTTGAAGCGATCAGGGTCTCGTCAATCGCCGGATAGCCGCTTGGAGCCAGCGAGATCGCGATCGAGTTGCCGGTGGCTGAAAGCGCCCGCTGAAGGGTCCCGAAACGGGGATTCGAGTGAGGTGACTCGAGCCTCGCGACAGCGGACTGCGTGGTTTCGATGCGACGCGCGAGCTCAGCTTGGCTGAGTCCCGCG
>JBOGZH010000325.1:0-2878 GCA_050697095.1 Solirubrobacterales bacterium | reverse complement strand
GTCCTTGCCTGGCGCGACGCGCCACTCGCCAGCCGCACACGCGGACCCACATCAGACCTCTAGCTCTCGAGCGTCGAAAGGCTCCGCGTGTGCGGCTGCCTGTACACGTGAGAGTCGGAGCGCCCTCGGGGGTTACGGGAGGGATCGGTCATCCCTCTAGCATCAGATGTCGCCGGGAGTGGCGGGCTTCGCTAGCTTCGGGTCCGCATGCCGGAGAGATTCCGCGCCCTGCTAGAGGCGGCCAGGGAGGGCAGCGAGTCAGCCTGGACCACCATCTACCGCGATCTCGCGCCGGTCGTGCTCGGCTACCTGCGGGCGAACGGTGCGCCCGAGCCCGACGACACGCTGAGCGAGGTGTTCCTCCAGGTTGCGCGCGACCTGGTGGGCTTCGAGGGAGACGAGCGCAGCTTTCGGGCATGGGTCTTCACGATCGCGCATCACCGCATCGTCGACGCGCGCCGCCACTCGGGGCGCCGCCCGGTTGAGCCCGTCGCCGAGGTCCCCGAGCCGGAGACGTCGCCCCTGGACGATGCCGCCGAGCAGGCGCTGGGCCGGATCGGGGCGGAGGAAGTTCACCGCGTTCTGGAGCGGCTGTCCCCGGACCAGCGCGCCGTTCTCCTGCTTCGCGTGCTCGGCGACCTGACCGTGGACGAGGTGGCGCGGGCGGTTGGCAAGCGGCCGGGCGCCGTCAAGGCGCTCCAACGCCGCGGCCTCGCGGCGCTGCGGCGTGAGCTGGCGAAGGAGGGCGTAACCCTGTGAGCGGCCGCGACGCTTTCGAGGAAGAGATGCGCTTCCTGGGCCGCATTCGCGACGAGGACGTCGAGCGCCTGCTTTCCGGCCGGGCGCCTGAGGCTGATCGTGAGGGCGGCCTCGGCGAGGTCGGTGCGTTCATCACCGCCATCAGGGCCACGGTGCCCGCTCCGCCGGACCGCGATGCGGAGGCGTTCCTCGTGCCCCGGTTGGCGGCGGAAGCGCGGTCGGCCGCGGACGCGAGGGCGGCGGCGGACACCGGCACTGCGGGCGTGGCTCGGGCCCGAAGGCGGCGCCCGCGGCTGGCGATCGCAGCGAGGGTTGCCGCCGGGGCGGTCCTCGTACCGGTGGCGATGACCGGTCTTGCCTTCGCCGGCGTCGGGCTCCCCGAGCCGGCGCGCTCGGCATTCGAGCAGGCCGGTGTCGAGCTGCCGAACCAGTCCGACGGGGACGAGGTGACGAGTGACGACGGGGCGGGCGCCAACGAAGGGCAGCCGTCTCAATCACGCGGTGGCGAGGACGAAGGCGCGGCCGCGGATCGCGGTTCCGGGGGGACCGAGCCGGCGAAGCGCGGCCGCGATCGCAAGGCCGAGAGCGACCGTCCACGGGGCTCGCCCGGGGGCGGCAACGGCGGACAGGCATCGCCGCCGAGCGGAACCGGTCCGAGCGGTGTCCCGCCCGGCCAGGGTGGAACGCCGCCGGGCCAGGGCGGCACCCCACCCGGGCAGTCGAGCACCCCGCCCGGCCAGGGAGGGGTCCCGCCCGGCCTGGGAGGCGCGATCCCCGGCTCCGGGAGCGGGGGCCAGAGCGGCGAGGCCCACGGAGGCGGCCCCCCGCCCGGGCAGGCGAAGCCAAAGTAGCCCGAAGCGTCAGTCCTCGAACAGCGCGTAGCCGTACTCGCCGCGCTTGTAGGCGAGCTTGGCGATCGCGGACATGCGCTCGTCGTCGTTGTCCTCGATCTGGTCGAGGCGGCCGCGAACCCGCTCGGCGGCGCGGGTGCAGAAGGTCTCGGCGATGTAGCGCTCCTGCCCCGAGGGCTCCACGCCCTGGTGGTCGAAGATCGAGCTGACGCGCGACAGGACCGCGATCTGCGCGTAGATGTCGGCGAGCGAGTCGGCGAGGCGCTTGTGCTGGAACCCGCGGGCGATGATCTCGCGCCCGTGCTTGCGAAGCAGCGACTCGCTCACGGCGCGGAGCTGCTTCACTTGGTCCGAGACGGCATCGGCGCGCTCCTTCAGCTCCGGGTGTGCTTTCGTGACTTTTTCCGGCCGCACCTCGCGCTGGATTCGCCCGCCGACGTAGTCGATCAACACGCCGACCGAGCCGATCGGGTCGCCGAGGTCGAGGTTCCCGAGCTCCGAGAGCTCCTCCCCCAGCGGCTTCATCCCCGACAGCGCGATGAACGAGCGCAGCACGTCGTTCGCGCCCTCGAAGATCGGAAAGATCCTGATGTCGCGCAGGACCTGCTCGTAGGGCTGGTCGCGCATGTACCCCTCGCCGCCCTTGAGCTGCAGGACGCGGTTGGCCGCGTACCACAGGAACTCCGTCCCGGAGACCTTTGCGACCGCCGATTCCAGCGAGTAGTCGGGGACGCCCCGGTCGACGAGCCCGCAGGTGAGATAGGCCATCGACTCGAGCCCGAAGAGGTAGGAGACCATCCACCCGATCTTGTCCTCGACGAGCTCCAGGTCCGCGAGCGGGGCGCCGAACTGGCGACGCTCCTTGACGTGGTCGATGATCCGGTCCAGCAGCCCCTTGGCCGCGCCCACCGAGCCGGTGCCGAGGCCGATCCGTCCGTTGTTGAGGATCTCCATCGCGATCCTGAAGCCGTCGCCGGGCTCCCCCAGCACGTTCTCGGCCGGGACCTTGACGTCCTTGAAGTGGAGCCGGCGCAGGTCGTTGCCGCGCAGTCCCATCGTCTCGTAGCGCTCGCCGACCTCGAACCCCTTCATCCCCCGCTCGAGGATGAGCGCGATGTGGCGGTCCTTGCCGTTCACCTCGGCGCGGGCGAAGGTCGTGAACACCGAGCCGAACGCCGGCTCCGACGCCTACAACATCGAATCGCGGGCGGTGCTCGAGGCGGACGGCTCGTGGCGCCTCAACGGCGAGAAGCGCTACATCGGCAACG
>JBOGZH010000324.1:0-1736 GCA_050697095.1 Solirubrobacterales bacterium | reverse complement strand
CTGGCGCTGACCTACATCCTGCTCGCGCGCGCGTTCCGGTCGCTCCTGCTGCCGCTCAAGGCCGTGCTCCTCAACCTCGTGTCGCTTGCGGCAACGTTCGGGATCCTGGTCGTCGTCTTCCAGCTGGGGCACGGCTCGGGGGTCTGGGGGATCGACGCGATGCAGGCGATCAACCCCTGGATGCCGATCATGATCTTCGCCTTCCTCTTCGGCCTCTCGATGGACTACGAGGTCTTCATCCTCGCCCGGATGCGCGAGGAGTTCGACCGCACAGGCTCGACCGAGACGGCCGTGATTCAGGGGATCGGGCGCACCGGGCGACTGGTGACCAGCGCGGCGCTGATCCTGTTCCTCTCCTTCACCGCGATGGCCTCCAGCCCGGGCACCGACCTGAAGATGTTCGCCACCGGGCTGGGGGCGGGGATCCTGCTCGACGCCACCGTGATCCGGGGGCTGATCGTCCCGGCCGTGATCTCGCTGATGGGCCGCTGGAACTGGTGGCTGCCGAGATGGCCCGCGCGACTGCTGCGGGTCGAGCCCTCGCTGCCGCCGCGCACCGCGACTTCGGACGCTGAGGCGTGAGCGAAGACGGCCGCGATCGGCCGGGGCGATGAGTTTTCGCGCCCCGGCCGGTCCTAGATGACATGAGCACCGGTTCGACAGAAGCCCCGCCCTTGCGCGTCGACTCCCAGGGTGCCGACGACGAGCTCGCGATCGTCACGCGCGACCTGCGGCGGGCGTTCGACGGACAGCTCGCCGTCGACGGCGTGGACCTCGCGGTGGAGCACGGCGAGATCTACGGCTTCCTGGGGCCGAACGGGGCCGGCAAGACGACCTGCGTGCGGATGCTCTGCACGCTTCTGCGCCCCAGCTCGGGAACCGCGTCGGTGGCCGGATTCGACGTCGCCCGCGAGGCGCCGGAGCTTCGGCTCCGGATCGGCGTGGCGATGCAGGAGGCGGCGCTCGACGACGGCCAGACGGGCAGCGAGTTCCTTCGCCTCCAGGCCCGCCTCTACGGGCTGCGGGGTCAGGAGGTCGAGCGCCGGGCCCGCGACATGGCCGAGATGCTCGAGCTCGGCGAGGCGCTCGATCGCGCGATCGGCACCTATTCGGGCGGGATGAAGCGCCGGCTCGATGTCGCCGCCGCGCTGATCCACAACCCCGAGGTCGTGTTCCTCGACGAGCCGACCACCGGGCTGGACCCGATCAGCCGGGTCAAGGTCTGGGAGGAGGTCCGGCGGGTGAACTCCGAGCTCGGCACGACGATCTTCCTCACGACCCAGTACCTCGAAGAGGCCGACACGCTCGCCGGCCGCGTGGGCATCATCGACCACGGCCGCATCGTGGCCGAGGGTGCGCCCGAGGCCCTGAAGCGGTCGCTCGGCTCCGATGTGATCGTTGCCGAGCTCGATGGCCCCTCGGCGGCAGCCTGCGACGCCGTCCGCGCGGTGCGCGGGATCGAACGCGTCGACGTGCACGCCGACGAGCTGACGATCCTGGTCGCGGACGGCTCGTCGGCGCTGAGCCCGGTCGCGGTCGCGCTCGACGGTTGTGGCGTCACCGTTCGCAGCCTCACGTTGCGCACGCCGACGCTCGACGATGTGTTCCTGGAGCTGACGGGTGGGCACATCCAGGCGGACGGCGAATGGACCGAAGAAGAGGAGACCACGTGACCTCCACGGCCGCGCCCCCGACGCTCCCGCTGACCCCGGTGCGGGCGCGGGGGGCAGGATTCC
>JBOGZH010000323.1:0-6192 GCA_050697095.1 Solirubrobacterales bacterium | reverse complement strand
CCAGTTTGACCCGCGAGCCCGCGTGCTCAGACCTCGGGCACGTCACCCTCGCTGCGCTGATCCTCGGCATCGGCCGAGCCTCGCATCTCAGCCGGACGGGTTAGCCCAACGAGAAGCGAGAGGGGGGTAGCCCAAGACCCGAGCACATCATTCAGCTCGGCGAGCCGAGGTCCGAGGGCGAGGAGGTTCCCCGAGAAGTAGAAGTCACGCCGGGCGGACGGTCGTGTAGCGCGGCCTCCGCCCGCTGAACCTGCGCGTAGTCGCCGCCGCAGGGCTGACCCAGACTCTCGATCGCTTTCGTGCTACCAGTCGCGCCGACTACCGAGCTCCGAAACCTGGTAGCGGCTCTGGTAGCAGCCCCCGTGCGAACCGCATGCTCAAGCCGGATGGCGGGGATCTTCAACACATCACCCGCTCGGGGGAGCGACCGCTTCGTGCGGCGAGTCGACCGGCGTCCGCGACGGGATCCGGGCCGACCGGACGGGTCAGCGCCAGAGGTCGGCGAGGCCGTCGCCGAGGAGCTTGGCGCCGAGCAGGAGCAGGACGACCATCATGATGACTGCGTTGTTGTCGGACATGAACTGCCTGAGCGTGGCAAGGGGGCGCGCGGCCCGGTCAGCGTCGACGAGGTAGAAGAGCACCGAGCCGGCGACCGTGACTGATCCGAGGGCGATGAACACGGCGATGGCGATCGCCGTGTCGGCTTGGTCGAGTCCTGCCTCGGCGATGGAGGCGGCAGCAGCAAGGGTGAGCGCCAGGTTCTTCGGGTTCGCGCCCGAGAGCGCGGCGCCGAGCACCGCCGCCCTCGGGGGTGTCGCGGTGTCGATGGTGGCCATCCACTTCGGCGGATCGGGCTCCTGGCCGTCCTTCGGTCGCTTCTTCCACTGCCTGGCGGCCATCAGGAGGAACAGGATCCCGATCGTGACCTTGAGCCAGTTGACGCCCGGGTCGTCGCTATCGGGATCGCTGCCGCCTTCGAGGACAAGGACCACGATGATGCTCACGGCGAGGAGGCCGGCAATCCAGCCGAACGCGAATGCCGGCCCCGCGGTTCGGGCCTTCGGCGCCCCCAGGACGAGGACGACGGCGATGATCGGGATCGGACTGAGGGCGACGGCGAACGCCGAAGGGAGCAGGTCGCCGATGGCTTCGTTCAACATGCGCGTCCATTCTCTCCGCCGCCACGGACGCGCGAGCGCGCCGCGTGACACATCAGCCGCTCTTACCGTGGCGTCCCAGCGAGGACACCGTGTCGCCAAAGCCAGTCCGTCAGCAGCTTCAGCGCAGCCGGCGCAAAGGTTTCCTCGATCGCTGCGTACTCGGTCGGCGAACCCGTTTCGGCGGTCTGAAACAGGTGGTTGAGCCGCGGCAGCTTGGCCGCCTCGTAGTCTGGGTTTCCCCCTGCCTCGAGCGCGGCGACGATCGTCGGCAGGTTCTGCGTCGCCGGAACCTGCAGGTCCAACTCACCGTTTAGTGCCAGCACTGGACACCCGACACGGCCCAGTGCGGGCGCTGGGTCGTAGCGCAGGAAGTAGCGAAACCATCGCGTCGTGATGCGTGGCACCTGGCTCTTGATCTGGGCGAGGAGCTGGGCGGCGTCGGCTCCAGCGGCTGAGCCGATTGTCTGTTCAGCGCTCTCGATCAGCTGGCCGATCCTCGCCTGCGCGGTCTCGTCGTCGGGTTCGCTGTTGACGACCGCATACATCGACTCGCCAAGGCTTGTCAATTGGGTTCGCAGCTCCTGTGGCACCCCGGCCGCCTCGTTGATCAGGTCGGCCTGGGCGAGAAGTATCAGTTCGCCGCTGACCCCGGCTCCGGCAAGCATCACGATCCAGGCCACGTGCGTGGACTCCGCGGCCAGCATTGGAGCGATGACCGCGCCCTCGCTGTGGCCGACCATTCCGGTCCGCCTCGGATCGATTTCCGGTCGCAGGCGCAGGAAGTCGAAGCCTGCGCGGGCGTCAGCCGCAAAGTTGGCGCTCGTCGCAGTGGTGCGGTTGCCGGTGGATCCACCCACGCCGCGGTCGTCGAGGCGCAGCACTGCGAGCCCAAGGCGGGTCAGGTGGTCGGCCAGGACAAGAAATGGGCGATGCCCAAACACCGTTTCGTCCCTGTCGTGCGGGCCCGAGCCCGTGATCAGGAGCGCTGCAGGATGCGGACCCGGGGTCCGTGGTCTCGTTAGCGTGCCTGCGAGCGTCACCCCGTCGATCGGGGTGTCGATGCGGATCTCCTCCCGGTCGTAAGGCAGGGGTTCGACGGGCTCCTGGGGCCGATTGCCCGTCCTGTCGCTCCCCTGTGGCATCCGCGCAAGTTTCTCGTCGCATCCCGCGTCGGGCGACCTGACGATCGCTCACGAAAGCCGCGGGGCTCCTGGTTTCCGTCAGTCCTGTACTGATCCCCATCAGCCGCTCTCCTCAGCGCCGTCGAGGAAAGCGATGACCTCGCGCGCGCACCGCTGCGGATCGTCCTCGAACACGAAATGGCCCGCGTCCTCGATCACGATCACCTTGGTGCCCGGAACCTCCTTCCGGAACCGGTATGCGCCCGCCGGCGGAGCGAACACGTCGTCCTCCCCCCAAAGCGCGAGCAGCGGGACGTCCAGCTCGGCGAGCTTGCCGCGGTAGGGCGCGAGCTTCTCGAAGTCGCCCGATCGGTACAGGTCGAGGATGCCGCGCCGTCCCTCCTCGGTGGTGAACGCCTGGAAGTACTCCTCGATCGCCTGATCGCTGAACCCCCGTCCCACGGCGCGCAGCATCCTCGCCATCCCGCTGCGGTCCAGGCCCGACACGAGCCTTTCGCCCTCGCCCTCGGTCCGCAGCACGTTGGCCATCCCGTGCCACCTCCCGTCGGGGAAGAAGCCCGTCCCGGCGACGACGATCGGCCCCGCGACGCCGGGCGTGTCACAGGCCCATCGCAGGGCGATCAACCCGCCCCAGTCGTGGAGGACCAGAGCGACCCGCTCGAGCCCGAGCGCGACGCGGAATCCCTCCAGTGCCTCGACGTGGTGCTCCCATGTGCCCGGGAGGTTCGGAGGCGAGTCGCCGTATCCGGGCAGGTCGGGGGCGATGGCGCGCCGCCCCGACGCGGCGATCGCGGGGAGCAGGCCTCGCCACATGTAGGAGCTCTCCGGGAAGCCGTGCAGAAGCAGCACCGGGTCCGCGGCGGACGGGCTCTCCGGGAGCGCCTCCCGGTAGGCGATATCACCCTCCCGCTTCAGCTCGACCCCGGGCACGAATCCAGCCTATTCGGGCGTCTCCAGGAACGCGATTACCTCGCGCGCGCAGCGTTCGGGGTCGTCCTCCCATACGAAGTGACCGGCGTCCTCGAGGATCACGAGCCTCGCGCCTGGGATCTCCTTTCCGAACCTGTAGGCGCTGTCTACCGGGGCGTAGTCGTCGTTCTTCCCCCACAGCACCAGGGTCGGGACCCCCAGCTCCGCCAGCCTACCCTCGTACGGCTGCAGCTTGTCGAAGTCGCCGGAGCGATACAGCTCCAGCATCCCGCGCCGCCCGTGCTCCGTGGAGAACCCCTTCCAGTACTCGTCGACGGCGCGGTCATCGAACCCCGACCCGATCTGTCCGAGCATCGCGGCGAGCCCCTCGTGCGAGATGCTGTCGACCAGCGCCTCGCCCTGGCCCTCGGTCCGCATTGCCGCGCCCATCCCGTACCACTCCCCGTCCGGGAAGAAGCCCGTGTTGCTGATCACCAGCCCGCGGAGCGGTACGGAGTGGTCGAGCGCCCACCGCATGCTGATCAGCCCGCCCCAGTCGTGGTTGACGAGAACGACCCGTTCGAGGCCGAGCCCGGAGCGGAAGCGCTCCAGGGCCTTGACATGGCGCTCCCAGGTCGCGGGTCGATCGGCGGGGGAGTCCCCGTACCCGATCAGGTCCGGGGCGATCGCGCGACGACCGGTTGCTGCGAGCGCGGGGAGAAGGTGGCGCCACATGTACGAGCTCTGGGGAAATCCGTGCACGAGCAGGACCGGATCCGCCTCCGAGGGCTCGTCCGGGAGCACCTCCCGATACGCGATCCCGCCCTCGCGCTTCACCTCCACGTCGGCCACGAATCCAGCCTATCCGTGGCGCTAGGCTTGACGCGCGGCGCCTTGGCGGAGTGGTTACGCAGCGGCCTGCAAAGCCGTTTACGCCGGTTCGATTCCGGCAGGCGCCTTGAGAGTCGCTGCAGACGCCCTATTTCCCGATTGCAGGCCGTGACTTCCGCGCTGCCACACGACGGACCAACCGTCCCCCGCGAGGGCACGCACCGGCTGCCTGCCAGAGACGACCGGCTGTCGCGGACTCACGCCGGGAGCGCGACCTTGCGGCGAATCACTCCCGTGTCAAGCGAACCACCGTCCTCGCGAAGACCCTCGACGTACAGCGCAAGAGCCTCCTCGGCGTTCTTCATCGCGCCCTCGAGGTCCTCGCCCTGAGTGTGGAGTCCCGGAAGGTCGGGCGCGTAGACGTGATAGCCACCCTCCTCCTGGGGTTCGAACACCAACTCGACCTCGCGTGTCTCCGCCATGGACCTAGGGTGCGCAAGCGGTCGGAGATCGCAAGCGACCGGTCCTGACGGCGCTACCTGCGCTGCTCCCTTCACGCGAAAGCAGGCATTGCGGCGGCTGAGCTCGGTTCTCCCTGCGAATCGGGCAATCTGTGCGGCATGGATGAGGCGACAGTAAGGGCGATGCTCGAGCAGCACTTTGAGTACGCCAGCAGCGATCCCGACCTCGCTCACGCGATGTACCACGATGACGCTGTTCTCGAGTTCCCGCAGTCCGGCGAGCGCTTCGTCGGAGTTGAGAACTTCCGCGAATGGAGACGCAGCTATCCGGCGCCTACGACCCCCGAGTTCCGGGAGATCAGAGGCCGAGATGATCTCTGGGTCGCGGAGATCTCGATCAGCTACGACCAGGGTCCTCGGAACTTCGGGGTCAGCATCCTCGAGCTTCGAGGGGACAAGATCGCGCGTGAATCGATCTACGTCACCGAGGGCTGGGAGCCACCAGAGTGGCGGGCTCAATGGAGGTCCGCGCCATAGCTTCGTTACCTATCGCGCGCGCTTAGATTGGCTTACGCCTCCTTAGCGCGACGTGCGGAAGCGACGGCTGCACTGAACGAGACCCCCTTCGGTCATCCGAGGCGGGAGCGTGCACCTCGATGGCGCACACGCTCGGATCACCGCGAAGGGAGGCGCGCGGTCAAACCTGCGCCGTCGCTCTTGCTTGTCGTCCAACTCGGGTCTGTGGTCGTCCGCGCCGAGAGTCCCGCATCGACTCCAAAGCAGCAGTCTGAGGCGAGGTGTGGGTGACGCTCGGTCCTTGCCCACCGCAGGCTGGGAAGGGGGATACTGCGGGCGATGTCGCAGGAGAACTACCTGCTGGCCAACCAACCCTCGGAGTTGGAGCGACTGCAGCTGCAGTCGCGCGTGTGGGAGCCCGCCGGGCGGCAGCTCCTGTCGAGGGTCGAGGGCGGATCCGGCGGACGCGCCCTTGACGTCGGCTGCGGAGCGTTGGGCTGGCTTCGGATCCTCAGCGAGTGGGTCGGTCCCTCCGGCCAGACTGTAGGCACCGACATCGACGAGGGCCTGCTCAATGCCGCTCGTTCATTTCTGGAGGCAGAAGGGATCCCCAACGTAGAGCTCGTCGTCGACGATCTGTTCGAGAGCAAGCTGGAGCCGCAATCTTTCGATCTCATCCATGCCCGCTACGTGATCGCTCCGCTCGGACGCAGCCGTGAGCAGGTGGGCTCGTACCGGCGGTTGGTCAGGCCCGGTGGCTCACTGGTCCTGGAGGAGTGGGACCTAGGCTCGTGGCACTTCAATCCCACCGCTCCCGCAACCGAGCGACTTATCCGATTGCTCTCCGAGATCTTTGCCACCCTGGGCGGCGAGGCGGGCCGCGGACTTCCCGAGCTGCTCCGCCAGATCGGCATTGAGGAGCCGGCGATCGACGCACATGTGATCGCGCTCAAACCAGGGCATCCCTATCTGCGTCTGCCGCTTCAGTTCAGTGTCGCGCTCGAATCGCGGCTGCTCGAGACGCTGACCGAGGACGAGCTCGCCTCGGCACCACCACCAGCCCCGCCGCGGGCGTGGCTATGCTCGGGCCATGGCCGTGACCGAGGATCAGGAGCAGCTCGGAGCGCCCGTCGAGGCGGGCGCAACGGTCGAGGAGCGACTGCTCGCGGAGCT
>JBOGZH010000322.1:0-15347 GCA_050697095.1 Solirubrobacterales bacterium | reverse complement strand
GAACCGCGCCCGCGCGGCCGAGGTCCGCGCCCGCGCCGCGGTGCAGCAGATCGAGCGTGCTCCGATGGCGACACCGCCGCCTCCGGCTCCGCCGCCGCCCGAGGCGCACCTCGAGGAGCCCTCAGTGGCGCCGTCCGCCGAGCCCGCGCCCCAGGCCGCGCCGCCCACCCCCGCACCGGGCCCCCCTGCCCCTCGCGTGAGCCTCAACTCCGCCACCTTCGAGCAGCTTCGGTCGCTGGGGATGTCTGTGACGCAGACCGGACGGGTGCTGGCCTACCGGGAGCGCAACCAGAGCTTCCGCTCGGTCGAGGAGCTCGACGCGATCCCCGGCTTCCCCAACGGCTTCCTCGACGGGATCCGCGAGCGCCTTACCACATAACGGCCGGCCGCGTGCTCGGCTGCGCCTCCGCCGCGGCCGGGTGGGCTACAGCCCGTAGGCCTCCATCAGATTGAGCCACACCTCGCTCCGGGTCGGGAACGATGGCACCGCGTGCCACAGCTGGTCCAGGGGGACCTCGCCGACCACGGCGATCGTCGCCGCGTGAACGAACTCCGCGGTCTCCGGCCCGACGAAGGTCGCCCCCACCAGTACCCGCCGCTCCTCGTCGACCACGATCCGGCTCGTCCCGGCCGCGTTGCGCCCGGTGAAGCTCGCCCCCGCATTTCCCGCGGTCTCGACGTCGATCGCACGGGCGTTGATCCCGGCAGCCTTCGCGGCGGCAAGCGTCCGGCCCACCGCCGCCACCTGCGGCTCGGTGAACACCACCCGGGGCACCGCCCCGTGGTCCGAGGTCGCGGCCACGTCCTTGCCGAGGATGTGGTCGCCGGCAAGGCGCGCCTGGTACTTGCCCATGTGGGTGAGCAGGGCGCGCCCGTTCACGTCGCCGATCGCGTACATCCACTCCGAGCCGCCGACGCGAAGTTGGTCGTCGACCTCGAGGAAACCGCGCTCTCCCGGCTCGACCCCGACCGTGTCGAGCCCGATCTCGTCCGTGCTCGGCCTTCGTCCCACCGCGACCAGCAGCTCCTCGCCGGCCAGCCCCTCCCCGCCCTCGAGCTCCACCGTCACCTTGCCGTCCGCGGCCCGCACGGCGGTCGCCTTCGCGCCGGTGCGGACGTCGACTCCCAGCTCACCCAGCCCCTCCGCGACCTGCTCGCCTGCGAACGGCTCCTCCGGGGGCAGGACGCGCTCCGCGGCCTCGATCAGAGCGACCTCGGAGCCAAAAGTTCGCCACGCCTGCGCCATCTCGACCCCGACCGCGCCGCCGCCGAGCACGACCAGGCTCTCCGGCGCCTGCTTGGCGGTGGTCGCCTCGCGGTTGCCCCACGGCTTCGCCTCGGCGAGGCCGTCGATCGGTGGCATCGCCGGCGTCGTGCCCGTCGCGACCACGACCGCCCGCCGCGTGACCAGCGTGTCGTCGCCGACCCGAACGCGCTTCTCGCCGTCGAGGCGCCCGCGCCCGCGGAACAGCTCGACCCCGCGCTGCTCGAGCCAGGGAAGCTGGCTGGAGTCGTCGAGGTCATGGATCACCTCGTCGCGGCGCGCCAGCGCCTTCTCCACGTCGAGCTTCCCCGTCACGGCCTCGGCCGCCCCCGGTACCCGTTTCACCTCGGCGAGCAGCTCCGCCGGGCGCAGCAGCGCCTTCGAGGGCATGCATGCGTAGAAGGAGCACTCTCCCCCCACCAGGTGATCCTCGACGATCGCCACCTCTAGGCCGCCGTCGGCGAGCCGGCCCGCGCAGACCTCTCCCGGGGGCCCCGCGCCGATCACGACGACGTCGAACTCGCGCTCCGCCATCGCCGGAGAGCCTAAACGGAGCGTCTAAACGTCGCTCAGATCGCGCTCGAAGAAGGTCTCGGTCACCCCCACGGCGAGCAGCGCCGCGAGGCCGAGGTAGACGGCGGCGACCAGCACCCGGGTGCGGGTGGGAACGGCGTGGAACGCGCGCGCCTCGGGCGTCTTGCGCGCCTTCCATCGGCGCCAGCTCTCCATCCCGCCGAACAGCAGCACGAGGATCAGGATCGGGTTCGGGAAGAACACAGTCAGCGCGATCAGCCCGGCGAAGCCGGCGAACCACACCCAGGGGCTGAGCGCCGCCATCGCCCGTCCACCGTCGAGCGGCAGAACCGGGAGCAGGTTGAAGAGATTGATCAGGAAGCCGATGTAGGCGAGCGCGCGCCAGAAGTCCTCGCCTGTGGCGAGCCAGATACCGAGCGGCACCAGCGTCGCGATCGTCCCGAGCACCGGGCCGGCGAGGCCCACGCGCGCCTCCGCGGCCGCGTCGTCGCCCATCGACTTCGCGGAGATCACCGCCCCGAGGAAGGGGATGAACATCGGCGCCGAGGCCTCGATCCCCTCGCGGCGGAGCTGGATCACGTGGCCGAGCTCGTGGAGAAGGAGCAGGAGCACGAAGCCGACCGCGAACGGCCACCCGAAGATCAGCTGGTAGGCGACGATCGAGACCAGCATCGAGGCCGAGGTCGTGAGGACCTTCAGTTTCGGGAGCAGGAACAGGACCGCCTTGATCTTCGCTCCGAACTTGAGGAGCAGGAGCCCGATCGCGATCAGCGGCCCGGCGGCGCGCTTCAGCACGTTTCGCCGGCCCGAGCCGGGATGGATCGGCTCGTGCTCGGGCGGTCGCGGCTCGAGCTCGGGCGGGGTGGGCGCGAGGGCGCCGGGTGGAAGTCTGTGGTGTGCTCCGGATTCCAAAGTGCGTCAGGCGTGGATGATGTCGTGCGACTTCAAAGCTTTACTAAGTGTAGTTAGGGAGCCGAACCCGAATCGGCCCGTTTTAGGACCACCAGGTCGTCGGCGACGAGCGGTTCTTCAGGCTCGCCCGCGCGCTGCTCGCCGAGCACGGGTACGGCAACATCACGGTCGAGTAGTTCATCGAGTTCGCGAAGGAGATCTCGGACTTCGAGGGCGCGCAGCTCCAGCTGCTCGACGACTACTTCCAGGAGTGGCTCTTTTTCGAGCCCAGCCGACGATCCTGCCCGAGGACTTCTAGCCGGCGCGGAGCGAGGCGGCTACGCAGCCGAGCTAGAATCGATGTGTACATAGCACGGGGACGAATTGGATTCGATTTGGTCGATCGTGCGAACGGTTGCAGGTCGAGGTTCCCGGAGGCCTCGTTAAACCCCGGGAAAAACCAACAAGTGCGGACCACGAGTTCGCCCTCGCCACTTAGTTAGTAGCTAGGTAGTGAGCGTCGGCCCTCCCTCGCCCGTGGGGAGGGGTCCCGGCGTCAGAAACGGGCTAGCCCGAGGCGGTCCGCCTCCGCCGTCCGGGGACACCTTTGGAGGCTGGCCCCGCGGATCAGCCCGCCGGTGCGGACCCGCAGGGCGAGACCAAGCGCCGGCTAAGCCTGTAGACGCCGTCCGTAACGCGACCGAAGACCCGGGTTCGAATCCCGGCGTCTCCATCGCAATGCTCGCTTGCTTCGCGGTCGGCCAGCGAGGACTCCTCGTCTACATCGTCGGGTTCGGGATCCCGGCGCTCCAGCTCGAAGGGCTCCCGACCGATCCGGTCGTGCTCGGCGGGGTCGCGCTCGCGCTCTCATACGGCGCCTATGTCGGCGAGGTCTACCGCGCCGGGATCGTCTCGATTCACCGCGGCCAGCGCGACGCGGCGCTCGCGATCGGGCTCACCGAAGGGCAGGCGCTGCGCTACGTGATCCTGCCGCAGGCGGTTCGCCGCGTGGGACCGCCGCTGCTAAACGACTTCATCTCCCTGCAGAAGGACGTCGCCCTGATCTCGATCCTGGGGCCCCAGGAGGCGTTCAGGATCGCCCAGATCGACGCCTCCTCGACGTTCAACTACACGCCGCTGATCGCCGCCGCGATGCTCTACCTGTGCGTCACCGTCCCGCTGGCCAGGCTCGTGGATCGGTTCGGGCTCGGCGTCGGAGGGCAGAGTAGATGAGCCCGCAGCCGGTGCTCGAGGTTCGGGGCGTGACGAAGTCGTTCGGGGAGCGCGAGGTCCTGCACGGGATCGACCTCGAGGTTCCCGAGCACCAGGCGGTGGCGGTGATCGGCGCCTCGGGCTCGGGGAAGTCGACACTGCTTCGTTGCGTCGACCTGCTCGAGGACATCGACGACGGCGACGTCTTCCTCGACGGGGAGGTGATCACCGACCCCAGCGTGGACACGGTCGCGGTGCGCCGCCGCCTCGGGCTCGTGTTCCAGGCCTACAACCTCTTCCCCCACCTGAACGTGCTCGGCAACGTGCTGCTCGGGAGCGTGCGCGCTCACGACATCCCCCGGCCGGAGGCGGAGGAGCGCGGCCGCGCCCTGCTGGCGCGCTTCGGCCTCGCGGGACGGGAGGACGACCACCCGGACGAGCTCTCCGGCGGCCAGCAGCAGCGCGTCGCGCTCGTGCGCGCCTTCGCGTCTCAGCCCCGGGCGCTTCTGCTGGACGAGGTGACGAGCGCGCTCGACCCGGAGCTGGTCGGTGAGGTGCTCGACGCGGTCAGGGACCTGAAGTCGGAGGGGATGACGATGCTCATCGCCACGCACGAGATGAGCTTCGCGCGCGAGGTCGCCGACACGATCGGCTTCCTGCACGAGGGCCGGATCGTTGAGGCGGGCCCTCCCGAGCGCGTGCTGTCCTCCCCCGAGCTGCCCGAGACGCAGCGCTTCCTGCGCCGCCTGCTCGACGCGGGGCGGCTGTAGCCCGGATCATATTCGGCGTCCTCGCGGTGCTTGTACGGCCTACGAGTGCGCTTGGTGGCGCCGCCTGTAGCGGCGGTTCTTGATCCGGTTGCCGCACACCTTCATCTCGCACCACGTCCCGCCGCGGTTTCGCGAGGAGTCGAAGAACGCCCACTGACACTCGTCGTTCCGGCACAGCTTGAGCCGCTCCCACCGGCCGTCGAGCTGCGCCTGGAACGCGATCCCGATCAGCAGCGACAGGAGCTCGTCCACGGAGTGGGGCGGCGAGAGGTCGAGCTCGAGGCGGCCGTCCGGACCGACCGCGAGCGGGATGCGACGCGCGCGGGCCTCGGAGCGCAGCCTCCGCGCGGCGCCTCGATCCACCTCGCCGTGCGCGCTCGCGGCCAGCAGGCCACGAAACGTGTCGCGCAGCGCCCGCGCTCGGCGCAGCTCCTCGGCGCCGACCGCGACGCGTCCGGCCTCGAGCTCCGTGTCGCGCAGCCAGTCCCGAAACTCGGCGCGGGAGCCGAGGAGATCCGTCCCGCTCTCCACGTCGAGCGTGTTGACGAACGCCTGCAGGGCCAGCAGCGGCGTGGGCGCCGGCTTGTCCCCCACCAGTTCCGTGAGCTCGGCGATGTTCACGATCGAAAGTCTAGCGTGACCCATAAATCGTGTTGACAGGTTAGAATGACTACTGTAAGCTTTTAGCCGGTCACAAATAAGCACCAGCTGTGTGCAGCAGCGCACACAGCGCCGGCCTCGCCTCTCATAGGCTCGGTCCAGACGAAGGAGGAACCAAGATGCTGATCGGTCCAATGGCAGCAGTCCTCGGCCGCGTGGTCCAGCCGCCCCGCAAGGTGCGCCGCCGCGTTCGCCGACGCGACCGCACGTAACGCTTCCGAGCCCCACCGCCAGTGGTGGGGCTCGTTTGCCTAGGGCGCCGGGGTCGTAGTGTTGGGCGGGGGTGGGGGCGGGGTCGCCTCGGGCGGGACCCCCTCGGGCGCAGGCGCCGCGCGTCCGCCGCCGAGGTCGAAGAAGAGCACGCTCGCGACGAGCGCCGAGATCGGGGCCACGATCGTGGCCCCGATGACCCCGAAGATCACCCGGCCCGCGTCACCGGTGCCGGCACCGAGCGCGCCCGCGACGATCGAGACCGCCACCCCGATCAGGAACGCGACCAGGATCGCGCCGAAGACAGGCCATCCCTGGCCACGCACGAGCTCGCGGCTGCGACCGAACGCGTCGATCCCGCCCGCACGCTCGACAACGATCGCCGGGGCGGTGACGGCCCAGATCGTGAGCAGGATCAGCCCGGGGACGATCAGGAGGATGAAGCCGATGAAGACGGCGATCCCCTTCAGGATCCCGTTGATGAGCAGCGCGCCCAACACGCCGGTGGCGGAGCGGAACAGCTCCCCGACCGTGAAGTCCCGCTTCCCGTCGCGGACGTCCTGGACGAGCTTGACGACGAAGCCCGTGTAGAGCGTGGTACCGACGAGGTTCACGATCCCGCCGACCATCACGAGGATGAAGCTGTCCGTCGCCGCGAGCAGGCCCTGCACGATCCCCACGACCACGAACACGGCCAGGGCGCTCCCCAGCAGCACGGCGGCGTGCGCTCCGTAGATCGAGAAGGTCTCGCGGATGACCTTCCCGACATCGACTCGCTTCGCGGCAGCCTCCACTGACGCGGATCCTATGCGGGTTCGCGGACGCCAGTCAACGGGCGACCGGGCTGTGGGTCCCGCCCGGCTGATGGTCAAGCGCCGACGTGGCGGCGCAGGAAGCGACGGATCTCCCTCGCCGCCGATCCGTGGGAGTCGTACAGCGAGACGACGTGGCCGCCGTTCCGAGCCTCGAAGTACTCGGAGCCGGGGAACTCCTCGGCGACCGTCTTGCCCTCGGCGGGAGTGGTGATGTCGTCGAGCTCCCCTGCGACGACGAGGGTGGGCACCTTCGGAGCCTTCGCGTCCTCGGGCTTCGGCGGCTCGTACAGCTCCGTCGGCTCGGGCCATGTGAGGCACTCGAGGTAGCCGATCTCGGATGAGAGCGCCATCTCGCGCGCGGTGAAGGGCGCGAAGGCATCCGGGTCGTAGTCGCGGATCGCCTCGGCGAGCTGCTCGCGGCGCTCGTCCTCGTCCGCCTCCTTGTCCCAGATCATCGGGTAGTCGTTGCAGCCCACCACCAGCTCCCCCCCACGGCGGTAGAAGCGCGGATGGTGAAAGGCGGGCTTTCCCTCCTGGGTGAGCTTGCGCCACGGCTTCGGGTTGCCGGCCAACAGCGCCTCGCCCGCCCGGTCGATCTTCAGATAGGAGTCGGTCGCGAAGGTGCCGGTGCCGGCCTCGGAGATCGCGTCGATCAGGCCGCCGACGCCGCGGCCGGTCTCGCGCAGGTGGTCGACGAGCCTGTCGAGCCGTCTCCCCGCGTCCCCGGAGCACTCTTCGGAGCGCTTGCATGCGATCGAAATCGAGCGCACGCCCGTACGCGGGAGATCGGGATACCAGGGGTCCTCGCCCTCCAGCACATAGGTGGAGTCGAGCACCAGCGCGTTCACGCGGTCGCGGTAGCGGTAGGCGTAGGACTGGGCGAGGAAGCTCCCGTACGAGTCCCCGTAGAGCGTGATCTCGTCGAGCCCCATCGCCTTTCGTACGTCGTCGATGTCGTGGGCCATCGCCTCCGTGCGGAACGAGCCGGCGCGCTCGCCGAGGCGGCGCCCGCATTCGCCCAGCGTCAGCCACTCCGGGCCCTTCCCCTTCTGGAGGTCGCGGCAATCGAGCGGCTCGGAGAGTCCCGCTCCGCGCTGGTCCACCAGGACCAGCTCGCGGTTGCGGAGCAACGAGCCGAACAGCTTCACGAACGCGTTTGCGGTTCCGGTGCTCGAGTAACCGGGTCCCCCCTCGAGGGCGAAGATCGCGCCGCGCGATGGCCTGTCCGCCTCGTCGCGCTCGCGCACCGCGAAGCCGACGGTCGCATCGCCGAGCGAGGCATCCTCGCGCTCGAATGGGACCTCGATCGAGCCGCAGCGAAATCCCTCCGGCTTCGGCAGGCTGCCGCAGGGGCGGAGCTCGCTCATCGAGATCGACGGCACCCTGTAGTCGGCGTCGCCGCACCCCGCCGCGACGACGGCGAGCGCGAGCGTCGCAATTACCCCGAGTCGAGCTCCTCCCCGCATCCCTGGAGCCGGATCTTGACGGAATCTTGCCTCCGACGCCAGCCATCGTCGGCGGAAGAGACTCGGCTACGTCTCGAACACGAAGTTGAACCCGGCTCGGCGCGCGGGCCCGGCGGCACGCTCGTCGATCACAAGCCGCGGGTCGAAGAGCGCGTCGGCCGCGTTGCCCGGCTCGCCCGGAAAGTAGAGCTGCGTTGTCAGCGTCGCGCCGCCCTCGGGCTGCGCCTTGACGTGGATGTGCCGGGTGCGCCCCGTGTACCTTGCCGGGACGATCGTCTCGAGTCGGTAACGCCCCCGCGAGTCGGCGAACTGGTGCCCGCGCAGCGCGAAGCCCTCGTTGTCGTACTCGCCGTCCGCATTCGCCTGCCAGAAGTCGAGCAGGGCGCCCGGGAGCGGCTCGCACGCCGTGTCGAGCACGAGCCCCGACACGATCAGCACCGTGCCGTCGACGCCCGCCTCCAAGAGTGAGGCCCGCCGGGGCGAGTCGGGCGTGAAGAACGGGCCCTCGGTCTGCTCCGGTGTCGGCTCGTCTCCGTCGTCGCACGCGGGGGTCGGCTCGAGGCGGTCCGCGGACGGCTCCGGCGCCGCCGCCGTGTCGTCCGTTGCCGTCGTCCGGGTGTCGTCGCCCTCACCGCATGCCGCGAGCAGCGCGGGCACCGAGGCCGCGGCCGAGATCTGAAGCAGCCGTCTGCGGCTCAGGCGCTGATCGCCGCCCGCGGTCACTCTGCGGGGTCGCAGCTGTCGTCCCCCGCGCCGCCAAGCCGTTCGAGCAACTCGCCGAGGGTCGACAGCTCCTCGCTGTCGAGTCGCTCGCCGAGCAGCCCGTCCACGTCGGCCGCGTGCGTGGGCGACACCTCCCTCAGCCTCGCCATTCCCGCCTCCGTCAGCACGGCGTAGATCACGCGCCTGTCGCTCGCGCACGAGCCCCTCTCGACGAGGCCCGCGTCCTGGAGCCGGTCCAGCATCCGGGTGATCCCCGAGGGCGAGAGGAGGAGCTCGTTCGCGAGGTCCACGCGCCGCATGCGCCGGTCCTCGGCTCGGGCGAGACGGAGCAGCACCTCGTAGTCGTTGATCGTCATCCCGTGATCCGCGACCAGCCGGGCGTTCAGCTCGCGCGTGAGCGCGGCATGGCTGCGAACCAGTCGCGCGAACGCCGTCAGCGCGGGGGATGGTTGTGTGCGCAACTGTTGCATAGTCAAGTTTCTCTGGTAAAGTCCTTGAGCAGTCAACTATATCCGAATGGAGGGACCACAAATGACGAACACAGCGACAGCGATCGAGCTCCCCACCGGCACGTGGAAGTCCGACCCCATCCACTCGGAGGCCGGATTCGCGATCAGGCACGTCGCCGGGACCTTTCGCGGCCGCTTCGACGACTTCGACGTCGAGCTGAACGTGGACGGACCCGAGCCGCACCTGTCCGGGGCTGTTCGGGTCGAGAGCGTTCAGGTCCGCGACGAGAACCTCAACGGGCATCTGCTCTCGCCCGACTTCTTCGACGCCGAGCGCCACGCCGAGATCGTCTTCGAGTCGAGCGCGCTGCGGGCCGAGGGCGATGGCGGGGTGGTCGTCGACGGGACGCTGACCCTCAAGGGCACGACCAGGGCCGTCGAGGCCCGGGGGAATCGACCCGGCGCCTGACGCGGTGAGCCGCCTGCGCGAGGCGATCGCGGCCGCGGACGCGATCCTGATCGCGACTCCCGAGTACAACCACTCGATCCCCGGCCAGCTCAAGAACGCGATCGACTGGGCGTCGCGGCCCTTCCCGGACAACGCCCTGCGAGATAAGCCGGTCGCCGTGGTCGGCGCCAGCACCGGGATGTTCGGTGCCGTCTGGGCGCAGGCCGAGCTGCGCAAGGTCCTGGGGTCCACGGGGGCGCGGGTGATCGAGCGCGAGCTGCCGGTCGCGAGCGCCGACACCGCGTTCGACCCCGAGGGACGGCTCGCCGAGCCCGAGCGTCGCGAGCTGGAGGAGATCATCGCCGAGCTTCTCGACGCCGCGGATCCGCGCTACGCGCTCGCGGCCTGACGGTGCGACGATGAGCGGCGTGGCCACCGACTCCGAGGCCGCCAGCGTGACGATCGATCCCGCGACGAGGATCGGGGCGGTTCGCCTCACCGTCCGGGACGCGGACACGGCGCGGGAGTTCTACGAGCGCGCGATCGGGCTGCAGACGCTGGAGCACGGCGGGGACACCGTCCGGCTCGGGGTCGACGGCGAGGTCGTGGTCGAGCTCCACGGCGACCCCGACGCGGCCGCTCCGTCGCAGGCCTCGACGGGTCTCTTTCACCTCGCGGTCCTCGTGCCGACCCGGCGCGAGCTCGCCGCCGCGTTGCGGCGGGTCGTCGGCACGGGGTGGCCGCTCGACGGGGCGTCGGACCATCTCGTCAGCGAGGCGCTCTACCTCACCGATCCCGACGGCAACGGGATCGAGATCTACCGCGATCGACCTCGCGATCAGTGGCGCCACGAGAACGGATCGGTGCAGATGGCGACCCTTCCGCTCGACCTCGGTGAGCTCGGGGCCGAGCCGGGCGGCGAGCGCTCCGAGCAAGGGGGGATGCCGAGCGGCACCCGCATCGGGCATGTCCATCTCCGCGTCGCGGACCTCGCGGAGGCGGAGGCGTTCTACTCCGGCCTGCTCGGCTTCGAGGTCACGGTCCGCGGGTACCCGGGCGCGCTGTTCGTGTCCGCCGGCGGCTATCACCACCACGTCGGCCTCAACACTTGGGCGGGCGCGGGCGCCGCGGCGCCGGCGCCCGGCTCGCTCGGATTGCGCTCGTTCGAGATCGTGCTTCCCGGCGTCGATCAGGTCGACGCGATCATGAAGCGCCTCGAAACCGCCGGCGTGGAGACGGCGCGCTCGAGCGGCGGTGTGCTGACGCGCGACCCATCGCGCAACGGCGTCCTCCTCGTGGCGCGGTAGCTCCCTGACAGGCGTTCGAGGGGGTTTGCGACCGCCTTTCCAGGGGATATAGGAAGCACCCCGCCGCCCGCGGTGGGCGTTAAGAGACGCGTAAGCATTTCCGCCTACGGTGCGCCGGAACGACCGGATGCGCTCGAGGAGGACCAAGCTCGGCCTGGGGACGCTCGTGGCGATGGCCGCGGGGACGCTGGTGTTCGCGGCGTCCGGGATGGGCGGCGGCGCTGGGCCGTCGGGGGAAGGCGACCGCGCCTCGGCGAGCGCCAAGCGCGCCAAGCTGACGCTGATCGACACCGAGTACGGGGAGATCCTCGCCGACCGCCAGGGCTATGCGCTCTACCTGTTCACGAAGGAGGAGGGGCGAAAGAGCCGTTGCTACGGGCGGTGCGCCGAGGCGTGGCCGCCGCTCAAGACCACTCGCAAGCCACGTGCCGGCGGTGGGCTCGATCCCGAGCTCCTCGGGAAGACCGAGCGCCGCAACGGGCGCAAGCAGGTCACCTACAACGACCACCCGCTCTACTACTACGTCGGGGACAACGAGCCCGAGGAGGTCTTCTGCCAGGACGTGCATGAGTTCGGCGGGCGCTGGTACGTCCTCACCGCCGACGGCGAGCCCGTTCTGTAGCCACCTGCCGAGCGGCCCGGCGGCCGCTCCGCAGCGCCCCCTCCATCAGCCCGGCGAACGGCCCTCCGGTGTGCTCGCCCGCGAAGCTCAGCGGGCCGACGGGCTCGCTCAGGATCCTCGTGACGTCCTCGCCGGGAAGGATCGAGTACGCGGCGCCAACCCAGGGGTCGTCGCTCCACGTCGAGAGCACGGCGCCGCTCGCGTCGAGCGCGAGATCGGGGCGCAGGACCTCGAGCGACGCCAACCATCCCTCCGGGCCCGTCCCGACCCCGAGTCGCTCGAGGGCCGGCGGCGAGCCCGCGAACGCATTCACCACCGGCTGCACGCGCCCGCCGGCGCCCGTCGACGTCCACGTCCAGTAGCGCTCGGGGACGGACATCACCGCGCCGCTCGGCGCTGCGCTCGACAGCGGCGCGAAGAGCTTCGCCGCGTGTCCGTAGCGCACGTCCTCGATCGCTCGCGTGACCTGCGCCGGCAGCGCGGGCTCGAAATCGAGCCCCCCGAGCTTCGTCGCGGGGGCGGCGATCACGCATGCGTCGCCCGTGAGCTCGGCCCCGCCGGCGCCGACCGCGACGCCCTCGGCGTTCCACGCGATGCGCCGCGCGGGAGTGCTCAGGTGGACGGCCGAGCCCAGGGGTTGCGCGAGAGCCCGGGCGAGCCGCTGGTTGCCTCCGGCGACGCTCGGCGAAGGGTCGTCGCCGATGTGGGCCACGCCGCTGAGAGCGCTCGCGGGGACGTCCTCCGCGGAGCTCGCCGCCGAGACCTCGAGCCGGGCGATCAGGACCGCTCGCGCAGCCGCGTCGATCTCCACCCGCTCGAGGAAGCGCGGCGCCGGCAGCCGGCCGAGCTCCGGGTCGTCGGCGAGGGTCTCGTCGACGGTTCGTATCGCCGTCTCCAGCGCCTCCGGCGCGAGCTCGCCCGCACCGCGCAGCTCGCGCCTGCCGTACCGCATTCCCTTGTCCCAGAGGTCGAGTCCGAGCGCGCCGGCCAGCTCCCGGATCAGCGTGTTGCCGGGAAGGATGAACTCGGCGCCCATCTCGACGACGGCCCCGTTCGCAAGCTCGCGCGACCACACCCGACCGCCGACCCGGTCGCGGGCCTCGAGGACGACGACCTCGTGACCCGCCCGGTGTAGCTCATCCGCCGCGGCGAGGCCGGCGAGCCCCGCGCCGACGACGATCACCCGCATCGGCTGCTCAGTCCACCAGGCGGCGGGACACCGCCCAGCGGCTCAGCTCGTGGCGGTTGGAGAGCTGGAGCTTGCGAAGCACCGAGCTGACGTGCGCCTCCACCGTCTTCGCCGAGATGCTGAGGCGCAGCGCGATCTCCTTGTACAGGTAGCCCCGCGCGATGTAGCGCAGCACCTCGCGCTCGCGCGAGGTGAGCTGGTCGAGCTCGGGGTCGACCTCGCCGGCGGGGAGCGAGTCGGCGAACGCGTCGAGCACGAACCCGGCGAGCCTGGGGGAGAACACCGCGTCGCCGTCCCGCACCCGGCGAACCGCGTCGGCGAGCTCGGGGCCGGTGATCGTCTTCGTGACGTACCCGCGCGCGCCCGCGCGGACGACCGCAATCACGTCCTCGGGCGCGTCTGAGACCGAGAGGGCGAGGAAGCGCTGGTCGGGTCGCATGAAGAACACCTCCCGAATCACCTCGACGCCGCCGCCGCCGGGCATGTGGACGTCGAGTAGGACGACGTCCGGCTGCACCTCGGCGATCAGCGCGACCGCGTCCTCTACAGACTCGGCCTCGCCGAGGACCTCGACGAGGTCGGCGAGCTCCGCGCGCACCCCGGTGCGAAAGATCCGGTGGTCGTCGACGATCACGACGCTGGGCATCCTCGCGTTCATCGGTCGCCCCTCGCGAGGGTGAGCTCGACCTCGGTCCCGCGGCCGGGCCCGCTGCGGACCTCGGCGTGGCCGCCGTGGCGCTCGATCCGTCCGACGATCGACTCGCGGATCCCGCGCCGATCCGAGGGCACTCGGTCGGGATCAAACCCGTCTCCGCGGTCGTCCACGAACGCCTTCACCCGCGCGTCCTCGATCTCCGCGTAGAGGCGGATCGGGCCGCCGTCCGCGGCGAACTTCGCGGCGTTGGTGAGCGCCTCCCTGGTGGCTGCGACGAACGCCTCGAGGCGCTCGTCGAGCGGACAGTCACCGACCACGACGACCTCGATCGGTGTCCCCCGCGTCTCCTCGACCTCTACCGCTGCCGCGCGAAGCGCGTCGGCCAACCGCTCGCCGGGCGCGAGCGGCGGCGCGCCCGCCAGCCACGAACGCAGCTCGCGCTCCTGGCGCCGCGCGAGCTGCGCGACGTCGGAGGGGTCGTCGGCGCGCCGTTGCACGAGCGCGAGCGTCTGGAGCACCGAGTCGTGCAGGTGGGCGGCCACCTCGGCGCGCTCCTGGGAGCGGATCCGCTCCGCGCGTTCGGCGGCGAGGCTGCGCGCGAACCGCCACCACAGCGGCGCGAGGATGAGGCCGAGGCCGACGATCACCACCAGGGCGGCGAGCGCCGCGTCCTGAGCCGCGTCGAGCACGCCGTTCACCCACAGGAAAAGGAGGCCGGCGCCGAGGACGAGGGCGATCCCGAATCCGGCGAGCGATAGTCGCCCGGCGGCTTCGCGCGATCGCCGCCTGCGCTGGGCGACATCGCCGAGCTCGGCGGCCGACTCGTCGGGGGCGGGCCGGGTGAGGCTCCACAGCAGGGTGACCCCGAACGCCGCGAGCACCAGCGGCCACACCAGCGCGTCGCTCCACCACACCCCGAGCTGGCGGAACACCAGGAGCACGCTGAGCGCGAGCAGGCCGACGCCCGTCGCGATTCGCCAGCTCCCGCGCCGGCGGGCGCGGCGCGCCGGGCGCTCGCGCGCCTCGGCCGGCATCAGCGCCCACAGGACCAGGTACGCGACCGCGCCGATCCCGCTCGTCCCGATTGCGACGACCACGAACCCGACCCGGGGCACCGCGGGATCGACGCCGAGCCGAGTCGCGATCCCGGCGCACACGCCGGCGATCACCGCGTTCGCGGGATCGCGCCGAAGCGTCCTGTCGGCGGTCTGACTGGTCACGCGCGAATGGTGACTGAGTCGCAACGAGCGGTCAGCCGCGGCGGGCGCCCATCCCGCTGGCGACCAGCACGACCCCCGTCGCCGCGGCGAGGACCGCGAGCAGCCATCCCGCCTCGAGGTCGATCGTGTCTTCGTCCTGGAGCAGGATCAGGGCGCCGATCACCGCGATCGCGACCCCCGCCACCAGAGACGTGACGTCGAGCCGCGCGCGAATGTTCTTCATCTGCTGCAAGCCCGCACCGCCTCTCGCCGCTCCTCGGCGCTGCCCTCGTCGAGGTCGTCGAAGCGACGATCGCCGAAGCCGTGGCGGTTCTCGCTTAGCTCGCCGGGGGGGCGGTCGCTGACCACGATCTGGCCGGCGTGGAGCCCCGATTCGAGAACCAGCCGGGGCGCCTTGCCCTCGGGCGGGTTCTCGACCACCTCGGCGTCGATCCCCGAGCTGCGCTGCCCGCGGACGAACACGTCACCGGTCGACGCCGTCGCGTCCGCCTCGATGCAGACCCTGGAGGGCACCGAGACGACGGTCTGCCCAAGTCCCATGTCGGTTTCCAGCTCGAGGCTTCGGTCGCGAGGCCAGGGCAGCCCACGCAGGTCGACCACCAGGCGGCCGATCCCGAGGCTGTACCCGTCGTCCGGCACCTGCGCTGCCGAGGTCGGCCGGTAGTCGCGCTCGCCGATGCCGCCGTCGAACCGGATATCGCCCGCTGCGACGGCGCCGGCCGGGAGCGCGAGCACGAGCGCCGGGGCGATCAGCCACCGCCACCGCGCCTCGCCGCTGAACGCGGCGACGGCGAGCGCGACGCCGATCGCGATCACGATCCCGGCCACGATCGCGCCGTGGCCCGTCGCCGTCGACCATGCGCTCACCGCGGCGACGGCGAACGCCACGCATGCCGTGGCGCACACCAGCAC
>JBOGZH010000321.1:0-4302 GCA_050697095.1 Solirubrobacterales bacterium | reverse complement strand
CCCGCGACCACGCGGACGCGACGGCGTCGTACGCGTTCGCGTCCGCGGCGCAGCTGGGGCTGGAGCGCGACGTCTGCCTGGCGGTCCGCGAGGCCGCCCGCCTGCACGAGGTCGGAAAGCTGTACGTCCCCGCGATGCTGCTCGCGCGGCCCGCGTCGGAGCTCTCCCCCCAGCAGCTCGAGCGGGTCGAGTCGCACGCCCCAGCCGGCGCCCGGGTCGCCCGCGGCGCCGGAATGCCCGAGCAGGCGTGCGAGTGGATCCTCCACAGCGGGCAGCGATTCGACTCGGGCGTGGAGCTTCCGCTTCCCTCGAGGATCATCGCCGCGGCATGCGCGTACGACAGCCTGCTCCGCGCGCAGGCCGGCACCGGGGGCGCCGCCCAGCGCTGGGCGTTGATCGGAGTGATCGAGGCAGCGGGCGGGAGGCTCGACCCGATGGTCGTGGACCGGCTCGCTCGCGTCGTCGAGCGGGCGGCCGGCACCGTCGGTCCCCTAGGGGGCTGAGCGCTCCTCCGTGCCGATACGATCGCCGGTAACGTGGACGCTCCGGCGGCCAACAGCGACGCGGGGGAGGCGCTGCCGGTCGAGTTCCGGTCCGCGACCAAGCGATACCCGGGCACGACCCAGCCCGCGATCGACGACCTCACCCTCGATGTGCCGGCGGGCGAGATCTGCGTCTTCGTCGGGCCCTCGGGGTCGGGGAAGACGACCGCGATGCGGATGGTCAACCGCATGGTCGAGATCACCGAGGGAGACATCCTCGTCGGCGAGCGCTCGGTGCGAGACCGGGGTCCCGCGGAGCTGCGCCGCGAGACCGGCTACGTGATCCAGCAGATCGGGCTCTTTCCCCACCGCACGATCGCCGACAACATCGCCACGGTCCCGAAGCTGCTCGGGTGGGAGCGAGAGCGGATCGACGCCCGCGTGGCGGAGCTGCTGCGGGTGATCGGCCTCGACGAGGAGATCGCCCGGCGCTTCCCGGCTCAGCTCTCCGGCGGCCAGCAGCAGCGCGCCGGCGTCGCCCGCGCTCTCGCCGCCAACCCGGGCGTGATGTTGATGGACGAGCCCTTCGGGGCGGTGGACCCGATCAACCGCGAGCGGCTCCAGAACGAGTTCCTCCGCCTCCAGGCCGAGCTCCGCAAGACGATCCTCTTCGTCACCCACGACATCGACGAGGCGATCAAGATGGGCGACCGGATCGCGGTGCTGCGTGAGGGGGGACGACTGGCACAGTACGCGACCCCCGCCGAGCTGCTGATGGCGCCCGCCGACGGCTTCGTCGAGGACTTCGTTGGCGCGGACCGGGCGCTGAAGCGGCTGGCGCTCATGCGGGTCGCCGACATCAGCCTCTGGGAGGCGCCGCTCGCCTTCGCGGGGCAGGCGACGGCGGAGGTGCGCGCGAAGCTCGACGGCGCCGAGGTTCCCCACGCGCTCCTGGTGGACGGCGAGCGCCGGCCGCTCGGATGGCTCTCCGATGCGGACCTCGAACGGTCCACCGTCCCCCAACGCCCCCACACCTCGCCCGAGCCGGTGCTCGAGCTCGACGACGTGATGCGGGACGCGCTCTCCGACCTGCTCCAGGCGGAGACGCGCTACGCCCCCGTCGTCGACGCGAGGAGAGGCATCGCGGGCGTGCTCTCGGTCGAGATCATCTCCGAGTTCCTCACCTCCGACGAAGCGCTCGTCGAGGAGCACCCCGCGGCGGAGCGGCCCCACGGCGAGGGCTGAGAGCGTGACCGCCCTCGCAGCGCTCCTCCCCATCGCCCAGGGCGACGACTTCTTCCAGGAGCGAACCGGCACCGGATGCGTGCAGGAGAACGGCTTTTTCTGTGCCCAGTGGGCGTTCGACAACTTCGACCGCTATATGACCCCGCTGGTCGAGCACCTGGTGCTCGTCTCAGCGTCCGTGATCGCCGGGTTGGCGATCGCTCTCGGTCTCGCGGTTCTGTCGCACCGCAGGCGGTGGCTGGTCCCGCCGCTGACCGGCCTGACGGGTGTGCTGTACACGATCCCCAGCCTCGCCTTCTTCATCGTGCTGCTGCCGATCACCGGGTTCGGCCGCCTGACGGCGATCATCGCGCTGACCGCGTACACGCTGCAGATCATCTACCGCAACATCGTCGCCGGGCTCGACAACGTGCCAGCGGCCTCGAAGGACGCGGGCAGGGGGATGGGTATGACCGAGCGCCAGCTCCTGTGGCGAGTCGAGCTGCCGCTCGCGCTGCCCGAGATCATCGCCGGGCTGCGCATCGCCACCGTGTCGACCGTTGCGATCGCGACCCTGGCCGTGTTCGCCGGCGCCGGCGGACTCGGCGACCCGCTGTACGCCGACCTCACCTTCCGCACCAACGTGCTCGTCGCGGGCGGGCTCGCGATCCTGATGGCGATCGCCTTCGACGCGCTGCTCGTCGTCGCGGGCAGGGTCGCGTCGCCGTGGCGAAAGGTGCGGCCGGTATGAGGCTCGCCTTCCTCGACGCCTTCTCCGGCGCGATCGACTTCATCTTCAACCAGCGCGAGTCGGTTACCGCCCAGGACACGGTCGGCGGCCTGGCGCAGATCGGCGACCTCACGCTGGACCACCTCGAGGTCAGCGCCCTGGCGCTCGCCGGCTCGCTTGCGATCGCGATGCCAGTGGGGATCTTGCTCGGACATAGGGGTAAAGGTGAACTGCTCGCGGTGGCGATCGGCAACGCGGGCCGCGCGGTCCCCGAGCTGGCGCTGATCGCGTTCATGGTCGCGTTCGTCGGCGTCGGGCTCGTCAATGTCACCCTTGCGCTGCTCGTGCTCGGCATCCCACCGATCCTCACCAACAGCTTCGTTGCGATCCGTCAGGTGGACCGCGACGCCGTGGAGGCGGCACGCGGGATGGGAATGACCGAGGCCGGGATCGTCGCCCGGGTGGAGTTGCCGCTCGCGGTCCCGACGATGATGAGCGGCGTGCGCACCGCCGCGATCACGATCGTCGCCACCGCCACGATCGCCCCCCTCGCCGGCGTGGTCACCCTCGGCGACCTGATCCTTTCCCGCAACGTGTACGGCGACGACGGAGTGCTCGCCGGGGCGATCGTGGTCGCCGTGCTCGCGCTCGCGATCGAGCTCACGCTCGCGGGGATCCAGCGGCTGCTGACGCCGCGCGGCGTGCGGCTCGAGCGCGCGCCTGCAAGTGCGTAATTTCACGTGCGCCCGGATGGGCCTGTATAGGATCAACGCTGCTTGCATCCACTGAGAGGGGAGAGGAGCTCTCGATGAGCACAGATTCCAGACTGCGCGCGCTGTTTGCTCTGCTCGCCGCGCTCGTCCTCGCGCTCGGGGTCGCGGCGTGCGGCGGCGACGACGACGATGACGGTGGCGATGGCGGTGACACGAGCGCCAACCTGATCGAGGAGAACGCCGACAACAACGGCGTCGAGGTGACCGTCGGGTCAAAGAACTTCACCGAGCAGTACATCCTCGGCGAGATCTACGCCCAGGCCCTCGAGGCGGCCGGGTACGACGTCAAGACCCAGCTCAACCTCGGCTCCGAGGTGATCGCGCTGCGCGCGCTCGAGGACGGCGAGATCGACGCCTATCCCGAGTACACCTCGACCGCGCTGACGTCCTTCTTCGACACCCCGCCCGAGGACGTGCCCGCGGACGCCCAGCAGGCGTTCGAGGACTCGCAGACCGAGTTCGAGGACGAAGGCCTGACCGCCTACCCGCCGACCCCGTTCTCGAGCGCAAACGCCGTCGGGCTGCTGACGGAGACCGCCGAGGAGCTGGACGTGAGCACGATCTCCGACCTCGAGGGGCAGTCCGAGGACCTGACGCTATACGGCTCCCCCGAGTGCCGCCAGCGGGTGGACTGCCTGGTCGGCCTCGAGGACAACTACGGCCTCCAGTTCGAGAAGTTCACGCCGGTCGACATCGGCCTGCGCTACGAGGTGCTGGACAAGGGCGACGCCGACCTGTCGATCCTGTTCACCACCGACGCGCAGCTCTCGACCTCGGACAAGTACACGATCCTCGAGGACGACCAGGGCGTGCTCCCCGCCGGGAACGTGCTCTTCGTCGCCCGCACGGAGACGGTCGACGAGGCCGGGCCCGACTTCGGCGAGACGATCGAGTCGGTGCAGCAGGACCTCTCGCTCGAGGTGATGCAGGAGCTCAACGCCCGCGTCGACATCGACAAGGAGGAGCCGGCGCAGGCGGCCGAGGACTACCTGAAGGAGTTCGGCTACATCGAGTAGGGGTTCTATGGCTCGTCGGCGCGCTCGCCGTCGCCACGCCCGCGCTTGCCGCGCCGCAGGTCAACGGCGTCTTCACC
>JBOGZH010000320.1:0-3005 GCA_050697095.1 Solirubrobacterales bacterium | reverse complement strand
TTCCATGGCCGCCCGCGAAAGCCCTTGACCGTCAGCCGCGGCGCCTGGTCGCAGATCGAGCAGCGCTCCTCGAGTCGCCACAGCTCGTAGCCGCGGCCCGGCAGCGGGCGGGTGAAGTCGCATGAGTCGGGCGAGTCGGGATTGTCGCGGTCGTATCCCTCGCAGCCGACGAAGCGCTTGCCGCCGCGCAGGTCGATGATCCGCAGCCGGTTCGGCGAGCCGTCCTCGCGCTTGCGCCCAGCCTCCTCGCAGACCTTGCAGGGGCCGAGGAACTTGTCCTCGTCCATCCCCGCCCAGATCTCCTTCGCGAGCTCCTCGCTGCGGTCCTGAAGCGCTGCCGTGGTCGAGTGCAGCATGTCGCGGCTGATGCTGAGGACGTCGTCCTTCGTGGTCTTGCCGGCCGCGATCTCGTCCATGTCCTGCTCGAGCTCGGCGGTCATCTCGGGCGTCGCCATGCGTGGCACGTACTCGTGGAAGGCCCTGTACATCGCGATCCCGGTCTCCGACGGCTCGGGCGGATTCGAGTACACGTATCCGCGGTCGTAGAGCTTCTGGATGATGTCGGCGCGGGTCGCCTTCGTCCCCAGGCCCCGCTCCTCCATCAGCTCGATCAGCTTGCCCTGGCTGATCCGGGACGGAGGCTGGGTCTCCTTGTCGAGGATCCACGGCTCGCCGTCGAGCTCGAGCTCCTGGCCCTCTTCGAGCTTCGGGATCTCGTCGTCGGCGGAGCGGGCGTAGGTGTAGATCGCCGCGTAGCCGGGATCGACGACCACGCTGCCGCGCACGAAGTAGGTCTCCGAGCCGGCCTCGATCTCGGCCCGCGTCGACTCGGTGATCATCGGCTTTCCGAACGTCGCGAGAAAGCGCCGCGCGATCAGCTCGTAGACGCGCCGGTGCTGGCCGTCGAGCCCGCCGGGATGCACCGCCTGCGCGGGATGGATCGGCGGGTGGTCGGTGGACTCCTTCTTGCCGCGGGTCGGCTTCAGATCTCCCTCGAGCAGCGGCGCGGCGGCCTCGAACTCGGGGATCCGGACCAGCGAGGCGACCAGCTCGCGGGTGGGGAGCGAGCTCGGATAGACGGTGTTGTCGGTGCGCGGGTAGGAGATGAACCCGTCCATGTAGAGGTCCTCTGCGACCCGCATCCCCCGCGACGGGGTGATCCCGAGCCGGCTCGAGGCCTCAGCCGCGAACGCGGTTGTGTTGAACGGGGTGGGCGGGCGCCGGTTGACCTGCTTGGAGCCGATCTCGCTCACGATCCCGGGGCTCTTCGTCCCCGCCACCGCGGCGTCGGCCTCATCGCGCTTCCAGAACTTGTCCACCGTGTGGTGTGCCTCGAACGCGTCCTCGGGATGCTGGAAGCGCGCCAGCACCTCCCAGTACGGCTCGGGCTTGTGCGCGCGGCGCTCGAGCTCGCGCTCCACGATCAGCCCCAGCGTGGGGCTCTGAACCCGTCCCACGGAGAGGAAGTTGGAGCCGAAGCGCCGGGTGGCGAGCGACACCGCGCGGGTCAGGGTGGCGCCCCAGATCAGGTCGATATCCTGGCGCGCCTCGCCCGCGTAGGCGAGGTCGTAGGAGAGCTCGTCGAGGTCGGCGAACGCGCGCTCGATCTCCTCCCTGGTGAGGGCCGAGTAGCGCGCGCGCTTGACGGCGCCGTTGTCGACCGCGGCCTTGAGCTTCGGATTCGCCTCGAGCACCTCGGTCAGCGCCTCGAGCCCGATCAGCTCTCCCTCGCGGTCGAAGTCGGTCGCGATCACGACGGTGGTCGCGTCCTTGGCGACCTTGCGCAGCGCCCGGAGCACGTTCTTGTCGGTCGGCTCCTTGATCAGCTTCGCGTCGATCAGCTCGTGCAGATCGGTCTTCTGCCAGTTGGAGTAGCCGTCCGGGAACGAGGGGTTGAGCACGTGGCCCTTGAGCCCGATCACGAGGTGGTCCCCGTCGGAGTCCGACCACGTGTAGTAGGGGACCTTGTAGCTCTTGTCGGACTTGGCGCCGTTCCCGAGGATCTCCGCGATCCGCTTGGCGCTGTTGTTCTTCTCTGTGACTATCAGCCGCATCGGGCGGCGAGGGTAGCAGGGGGGTTCGACCACGCTTTGGCGACACCGCACTCCCACTACCCTGTTCGGGGCGATGCCCGCGCAGGCGTACAAGGGCAAGGAATGCGTGTGCCAGCTCCGCAAGGGGACGTGCGATCAGTCCTGCGTGCGGGGCATGCTCGACACCCCCCTCTACATCGCCTGCCTGCTGCTCAAGGGGCGCCGCTGCCTCGTGGTCGGCGGCGGGGCGGTGGGGCTGGAGAAGGTCGAGGGCCTGCTCGCGTGCGGCGCCGACGTCACCCTGGTCGCGCCCGACGCGGTCCCGGAGCTGGCCGAGCACGCCAGCGAGGGCTCGATCCGCTGGGAGCGGCGCGAGTACCGGCCCGCGGATCTCGAGGGCTGCCTGGTGGCGATCGCCGCGACCAGCATCACCGAGGTCAACATCGCCGTCCACGACGACGCCGAGCGCCGGCCGATGCTGGTCAACGTCGTCGACGTGCCGCCGCTGTGCAACTTCATCCTCCCGGCGATCGTGCGCTCAGGCCCGCTCGCGATCGCGATCTCGACCTCGGGCGCCTCGCCCGCGCTCGCGAAGCGGATGAAGCGCGAGATCGCGGAGGAGTTCGGCGTGCCCTACGCACGGCTCGCGATCATCCTCAACGAGGAACGCGGGTGGGCGAAGGCGACCCTGCCGACCTACCAGGACCGCAAGGAGTTCTTCGAGTCGATCGTCAACGGGGATCCCGACCCGGTGGGGCTGCTGCGGAGCGGCGACGAGGGCGCGGTCCGGGAGCTGATCGCGGCCGCGAAGGAGACGCACGGCGCGCGCGTGGCCGCGACATCGTCGTCCTAGGTCGGCGACGGACCGTTCGTCCTCACCCTGGCGACAGCCCGTCTGTGACCGTTAAACCCGCTCCGACGTCGTCAGCTCATCAGCGCCGAGCCGGTTGTCCGCGCATAGCGGGGTGAATC
>JBOGZH010000319.1:0-4900 GCA_050697095.1 Solirubrobacterales bacterium | reverse complement strand
CGAGAGTCAAGCATGGCAAGGACGCAGGGAGCCGGAATGGCAGCGCCATTGCGGCGACCGAGGACGCAGCCAGGCGCAGACTCGCAGCCGCCAGAACGGGGCATTCATTGGTGGACGGGGCACTAGTACTCCTCGTCCTCGTCGAACCCGGCGGTCTTGCCCGCGAGCTGCCGGTCGAACAGCTCGTCGACCGACACGGCGGGCGATTGGACGGAGATCGCCGCGAGCGGCTCGTCGCCGTCGTTGGCGATCGAGTGATCGGTCGCCGGCGGGATCAGGGCGAGGTCGCCCTGCTCGAGCTTCTCGGTGTCGCCGGCCGCGGACATCGTCCCCGTCCCGCGCACGATCACGTACACGTGCTCGGCGTCCTCGTGCGAGCGAAGCTGCTCCGATGCTCCGGGCGGCACCTCGATCAGCAGCGCGGACATGTTCCGCGAGCCCAGCTCGCCGGCGTCCATGAGGATGTGGGTCCGGAGGCTGTGCCACTCCGTCACGGCCGCCTCCGATTGCCGCCGCACTAGCATGCGCGGGCTTTCTAGCAGACCCGGATCGGCGGCGCAGCGCCACGACGAAGGCGCTGGAAAACGGGGCTAACGGACGACGAGGTTGACGAGCTTTCCGGGGACGACGACCTCCTGCACCACCTGCTTGCCGTCGATGTGCTCCCTGACGCGGTCGCTCTCGCGCGCGAGCCGCAGGAGGTCCTCCTCGGGGGCGTCGGCCGCGGCCTCGATCCGGTCGCGGAGCTTCCCGTTCACCTGCACGACGAGGGTGAACGTCTCCCGGGTGAGCAGAGCGGGGTCGGCCTCCGGCCACGGCTGCTCCCACACTCTCGTGCCGGTGAGCTGCTCGTACACCTCCGCTCCGAGGTGCGGCGCGAACGGGAACAGGAGCGAGGCCGTCGTGGCGACCGCGAAGCGCAGCGCGGACTCCCCCGCCGGATCGCCGTAGAGCGAGTCCTTCACCCGGTAGGCGTCGTTGACCAGCTCCATCAGCGCGGCGATCGCGGTGTGGAAGTGGAAGCGGGCGCCGATGTCGACGGTGGTCTTGTCGATCGCCCAGTGCGCCTTGCGCAGCAGCTCCAGAGCGGCGCCCTCCGGGGCCACCTCGCCCCCGTCCGGACCCGGATCAGTCCGCTCCGTCACCTCCTGGGCGAGGTTCCACACGCGCCTGAGGAAGCCGTGCGCCCCCTCCACCCCCTCGTCCGCCCAGTCGGCGTCCTTCTCCGGCGGGCCCATGAAGCAGATGTAGGTGCGGGCGGTGTCGGCCCCGTAGCGCCGTACGTACTCGGCCGGGCTGACCGCGTTGCCCTTCGACTTCGACATCTTGTCGCCGTCGCGGAGGATCATCCCCTGGGTGAACAGGCTGGCGAACGGCTCCTGCACCCCGAGGTAGTTCATGTCCGCCAGCGCCTTGGTAAAGAAGCGCGCGTACATCAGGTGGAGGATCGCGTGCTCGACGCCGCCGATGTACTGGTCCACCGGCATCCAGTAGTCGGCCACTCTGCGCTCAAACGGCGCCGTCTCGTTGCGCGGATCGAGATAGCGCAGGAAGTACCACGAGGAGTCGACGAAGGTGTCCATCGTGTCCGTCTCGCGGCGGGCGGGGCCGCCGCAGCGCGGGCAATCAGTGGAGACCCAGTCCTCCACGGCGGCGAGCGGGCTGCGGCCCTTGGGCGCGTACTCCTCGACCTCAGGCAGGACGACGGGCAGCTGGTCGTCCGGGACCGGCACCGCCCCGCACTCCTCGCAGTACACGATCGGGATCGGGCACCCCCAGTAGCGCTGGCGGGAGACGAGCCAGTCGCGGAGCCGGTAGTGGACGGCGTGCTTCCCCCTGTTCTCCTCCTCGAGCCAGGCGGTGATCCTCCCGATCGCCTCCGGGGCCGACAGCTCCGTGAACGGGCCGGAGTTGATCAGGCGCTCCTCGTCGGAGTGCCCGACGTAAGCCTCATCCGTCGGCGCCTCCCCGTCCACGGGCTCCACGACGCGGCGGATCTCCAGGTCGAACGCCCGAGCGAACTCGAAGTCGCGCTGGTCGTGGGCGGGGACGGCCATGATCGCCCCTGTCCCGTACTCCATCAGCACGTAGTCGGCGACGAACATCGGGATCTGCTCGCCGTTGACGGGGTTGGTCACCGTCCGTCCCAGGGGGACGCCGGTCTTGGCGCGGTCCTCGCCGGCGCGCTCCTCCGTTCCCACTCGCATCGCCTCGTCGACGTACTCGCGCACGGCCGCCTCGGCGTCGGTACCGGCGACGAGGCGCTCGAGGTCGGGGTGCTCGGGCGCGAGGACGAAGAATGTCGCGCCGAAGAGCGTGTCGGGGCGCGTCGTGAAGACGGGGAAGTCGATCTCCAGCTCCTCGCAGGTGAAGACCGCCTCGGCGCCCTCGGAGCGCCCGATCCAGTTGCGCTGCATCGTGACCACGTGCTCGGGCCACGACTCGAGCAGGGCGAAGTCGTCGAGCAGGCGCTGCGCGTACTCGGTGATGCGGAAGAACCACTGCTCGAGGCGGCGCGACTCGACCGGCGTGCCGCAGCGCTCGCAGCGGCCGTCCACGACCTGCTCGTTGGCGAGCACGGTTGCGTCGTGGGGGCACCACACGACCGGCGCCTCGGCGCGGTACGCGAGCCCGCGCTCCAGCAGCCTGAGGAAGATCCACTGCGTCCAGCGGTAGTACGCGGGATCGTGGCTGGAGACCTCCCGCGACCAGTCGATTGAGATCCCCCAGGAGCGGAACTCGCGGCGGAAGGTCTTGATCGAGCTCTCGGTCGAGACGCGGGGATGCTCACCGGTTGTGATCGCGTGGTTCTCGGCCGGGAGGCCGAACGCGTCGTAGCCCATCGGGTGGATCACGCGCATCCCGTTCCGGCGGCGGAAGTGGGCGAGCGCGTCGCCGATCGAGTACGTCTTCAGATGTCCCATGTGGGGCTCGCCCGACGGGTAGGGGAGCATCTCGAGGACGTAGCTCTTCGGGACGGAGCCATCAAAGCCGGGTTCACGGGGATTCGGCACGTGCCACGTCTGCTCGTCCTCCCAGACGCGCTGCCACCTGCGCTCGATCTCGTGCGGCTCGTATGGCTTCACTCCGCGGAGTTTAGGCGCGCGGGTCGTATAGTCAGAGGCCCGGTCCCGGAGCGAAAGGAGACGTAGATGGCGCGCCTGATCAGGCTCGACCGAACCGGCCACACGACGCTTGCGGAGTGGACCTCCGAGGACGCCGCGTCGCACGAGGCGGCGATCGACGCGTTCCGCCGCGAGCTCGACTCGGGGCTGCTCGCCAGCGTGAGCCACGAGGACGGCTCGGCGGAGGTCGTCCGCGAGCTTCCGCTCGACGCGGAGCTGGTCGTCCTGCGGCGGCCGATCGCGGGCGGCTAGGCCGCCGGGCTGGACCGAATGGCTTCCGCCGGCGGCCTGAGCGAGGCCGCCTCGCTGTGGTGGCGGGAGCGGCCCAGCGAGGGGACGCTGCGCCGCGACGGGCACCTGTGGACCGCGTGGACGGCGGCGGTGGTGACGCCGTTCTTCGCCGCCGGCGGCTTCCTCCTGTGGTTGGAGCCGCTCACGTTCCCCGTCGCGCTCGCGAGCTTCGCGCACGGCTGGGTGATCCCGGAGCTGTACGCACGGCGCGGGGCGCGCTCGGTGGTGCCGATCGGGAGCTCGGGAAGCGCGAGTCGGCGTCGCGGCGCGAGCGAGCGCGCCGAGAATGCCGCGCTCGGACTCCTCGGCGATCTGATCGGACACGACGATCGCGAGCTGTTGCGGCGCACCGGCCTCGCGGTGCAGCGGGGGCGGCTGGGCGTGTGGCTGGTCGGCGAGCAGGGGGCGATGATGGTGCGGCCCGGCGGGCGCCGAGTGGACTGCTGGTGCGTGCGGATCGCCGAGCCGGGGGCGCTCCCGGCGGGCGACCGCGTCGCGCATCTGCTCCTGGCGCTGCGCGAGGACGAGGGGGGGTTCGCGACGGTCGCCAACCTCGCCTTCTCCGGCGCGGCGTGGCGGGTGCGCCGGCGAATGCAGAAGCGCTCGCGGCCGGCCCTGGACGCGGCGCGGGCGCTTGCGGCGGGGCTATCCTCGGATTCGTGAACGCACGATCACAGCGCGAGCCTCTCGAAGCGTTCCGTCACCAGCTGCGGCCGCTGTTCGACCGCGTGGTGATCAAGGAGCTGGACCAGGACCGCATGCGCCGCTCCGGCCTCGTGGTCCCGCCCGGAAGCAATGACCCGCCACCTCAGCACGGGATCGTGCTGGCGGTCGGACCAGGGCTCGACTGGTGGGAGCAGGCCGGAGTGGAGATGCCGGTCCAGCCGGGCGACCACGTCGTGTTCCCCGCCTCCGCGGGGGCGTGGATCGAGGTCGACGAGGAGAGGCTTCTGGTGTGCCGCGTGACGGAGCTGCTGGGCGTGCTCGAGTCGGTCGATTCGGGCGAGTGACTACTCACGAGCCGGGACGTGGCGCGCCACCTCGAAGTGGGTCGAGTGCTCGTCGCGCTCGACCAGGTAGCGGTCGTCCTCGGGGTAGAACACCGCGGTCTCGTGGTCCTCGCCGGCGAACGCCTTCACGGCGTCGAGCGAGTCCCACAGCGTGAACATCACGAACTCGACCTTCCCGTCCACGGTCCGGCGCAGCATGTAGACGCCTCGATTCCCCGGCGTCTCGGCATAGCCGCGGACGCCAGTCTCCTCCATGTACGCGGCGTAGGCGTCCCCGTCCTGCTCGCTGACCGCTCCTCGCCAGATGCGTGCGATCAAGGTCGCTCCCTTCTCGTGTTTGCGTCCGCGGATTATCGGATGCCGGCGTCGATGACGTGCCGCGCCGGGTCGGAGCGCGGGTTGACGACGCGCCGCACCTCCTCGCGCGCTTGCATGTTCGCCCAGCACCACGGGCACGAGCACTCGGGGATGCTC
>JBOGZH010000318.1:0-3603 GCA_050697095.1 Solirubrobacterales bacterium | reverse complement strand
GCACTAGGTCGCGTCTTCGCCCAACAGGGCGCGCGAGAACACGCGCCGCTCCTCGTCGAACAGAAAGCCCCATAGCTGCGCGCGCTCGAGCAGGGCCCGCCGCTTCGTCTCGAGCACCGCGTCGCGTGGCAGGGCCGCGATCTGCTCGGCGAGCTCGAGCGCGCGCTCCACGACGTCGCCCGCGACGACCTCGCGGACGACCCCCAGCCGCATCGCCTCCGCGGCGTCGATGATCCGTCCCGTGAGGCACAGGTCCTGTGCCACGGTCGCCGGCAGCACCGCACGGGCGGCCGCGTAGCTCGGCGGGATCCCGCGCGGCAGCTCCGGGTATCCGAGCGTCGCGCCCTCGGAGGCGATCCGCAGATCGCAGAGCAGCGCGAGCGCGAAGCCTCCGGCGAGCGCGGGCCCGTTGACGGCCGCGACGACGGGGCGGGTGCACCGCCCGACCGCGTCGAAGGCGAGAGTGCTCGTCTCCACGAGGCGCCGCCTGTGCTCTAGGTCGCCGCCGAACTGGGTCACGTCCATCCCCGCGCAGAAGGCGGGCCCGGCGCCGGTCAGCACGACGCAACCCACCTCCTCGTCGTCGGACACGCGGCCGAAGGCGTCCCCGAGCTCCACCCGCAGCTCGATCGAGAGCGCGTTTCGCTTCTCGGGGCGCTGCAGGGTCACCAGCGCCACGGCGCCGCGCCGCTCGATCGAGAGCACGCCTGCCACGGTCCGAAATGCTAGGGGCTACGCGGCCCTGCGCCAGCGGCGGAGCCCGGACGCCGATCTCCCGCTGGCGGCATCGGCGCTGTTCGCGTCGCGTTCCAGGAGCGCGGGCATGTGGTGGCGGATCTGGTCCTCGAGGCAGCGGTCGCAGGAGCACTCGGGGACCGTGAGACCGGTGCGCGGACAGATCGCCCTTGGCGACTTCGCTGCGGACACGATCGAGTAGCGAGCTTAGGCGGCGTCCCGGCCGGAATTCGCGAACCCACGTGCGAAACTCATCTGGATGAGCGAGGACGGAATGAGCCCGCCCGGCGCAGGGGCGCCGAAACGCAAGCCGCCCGCCGAGGCGGTCGACGAGGCGAAGGTGCGCGCTCCGACGCGTGGCAACCGCAGGCTCGAGGGGCTCCTCGACGCGGTCAACGCCGACCCCCAGGTGCGGGCGTGGTGGTACATGGCGCAGGTGACCTCGGAGCGGCTTGCGATGTCCGACCACTCCTGGGTCCACGTGCAGATCGTGCTCAACGTGGCGCTGCGGCTGCTCCGCCTGCTCGTGAAGGCGGATGTTCAGCCGGCGATGGTCGCCGACCACGGGATGCGCAACCGCGACGCCGAGGTGGTGGTCGCGGCGGGGGCGCTGCTTCACGACGCCGGGCTCTCGATCAACCGCGCCGACCACGAGACGTACAGCCTGTTCCTGGCCGAGCGCAAGCTCAGGGAGCTGCTCGAGGGCGTCTACGACGAACCCGAGCGAACGGTGGTGGTCTCCGAGGCCCTGCACACGATCATCGGCCACCGGCGCCAGGGTGCTCCCAACACGCTCGAGGGGGGCGTCGTCCGGGTCGCGGACGCCCTCGACATGGCCCAGGGCCGCTCGCGGATCCCGTTCGAGGCGGGACGGATGGGAATCCACTCGCTCTCGGCCGCCGCAGTGGAGGAGGTCGAGATCGCCGCCGGCGAGGAGCGTCCGATCCGGCTCGAGGTCAAGCTCAACAACTCGGCCGGGGTCTTCCAGGTCGACGACCTCCTCGCGACGAAGATCCGTGGCACCCCGCTCGAGCCGCACGTCGAGGTGATCGCGGAGGTCGAGGGCGAGACCGAGAAGCGCCTGCTGACCTCGTTCCGATTGCCCGAAGGCTAGGAGTCACTGCATACCGCGATGTGCTCAAGGGCCCGGCGCAAACCGCGCGCTTGATTCAGACGCCCTCGCCGCCGCGTCCCTCACCGGCGGCGAACCGGGCGGCGCCGCGGATCCCGACCTCGATCGAGCGGCGCCCGAGCTCGGCCTCGAGCTCCAGCGCACGCTCCAGCGGCAGTCCGAGCCCCTCGAGCGCGGCGCGGCGGTCCGACAGCATCGTCTCCTGGGGGAAGCCCGCGAGCCCCTCGGCCAGCTCCAGGGCCCGCTCGACGTGCCGCTCCGACCCCACGACCTCGTTCACGAGCCCCCAGTCGAGGGCCTGCGGCGCCTCGACGATGCGGCCGGTGAGGATCAGCTCGAGCGCCCTTCCCTGGCCGATGATCCTGGGGAGGCGCTGGGTCCCGCCGTCGATCAACGGAACCCCCCAGCGACGCTCCGGATAGCCGAGCCGCGCCGTCTCGGTGGCGATTCGCAGGTCGCACCACAGGGCGAGCTCGAGCCCGCCCGCCAGGCACCATCCGGAGATCGCCGCGATCGTGGGCTTCGAGGCGGCGAGCCGCGTGAACCCCATCGGCCCCTCGGGTCGCTCCGACACCGCGTCGATCCGCTCGGGCTGCTCCTCCGCCCCCACCTCCGCGATCGCCTTCAGGTCGGCGCCGGCGCAGAAGGCCTCCGGCCCCGCGCCGGTTAGCACGAGCGCCCGCGCCCCCTCGTCGACCTCGAAGCTCCTGAAGCCCTCGAGCAGCAGCTCGGCGGTCTCGGCGTCGACAGCGTTTCGCCGCTCGCGGCGGTCGATCGTCAGCACCGCCGCGGCGCCGTCGCGCTCGTAGCGCACCTTCGAGCCCATCGTCGGGGCGGATGCTATTCGCGTTTGCGAGGGGCCGGCTACCGGCGAAGGCGGTTGAGGTCCTCGCGCATGCGCTCCTTGCGGCCCTCGAGCCGGATCTGGACCAGCGACAGGACCGTGACCAGGACGGCGAAGAAGCCGATCGCGCCGAACGCGAAGTAGGTGATCACCTTGTCGTCGGTGCGGCCCCACAGTCCCACCCCGTCGGCCGCGATCGCACCCGGCGCCGCGACGAGCAATGCAAGCGCCGAGAGTGCCCCAACCGCGACAAGCGTCGCAATGCGTGAATGACTCACCACCCGGACTCTAATGGCTGGTGCCTGGCAACTGATACCGATGACCGATGGCTGATGGCTGACAACTGACTACTGTCCCCGCTCATGTCCGAGCTCGAGGCGCTGCTCCTCGGGGTCGTCCAGGGGCTGACCGAGTTCCTGCCGATCTCGTCCTCCGGTCACCTGATCCTGGTTCCGTGGCTGCAGGACTACACGTTCCTGCAGGACCACCCGGACTTCAACAAGACATTCGACGTCGCGCTGCACATCGGAACGCTGGTCGCCGTGCTCTCCTACTTCCGCCGCGAGCTCGTCGCGATGACGGCGGGACTGGTGCGCTCGCTGCGCACGCGCGCGATCGAGTCCGCGGACGAGCGGCTCGCATGGGTGATCGTGCTCGGCACGATCCCCGCGGTGATCGCCGGCGGCCTCGGGGAGAACTGGATCGACGACAACCTCGGCGAGCCGTGGATGATCGCGATCCTGCTGATCGTCTTCGGGCTCGTTCTGTGGCACGCGGACCGGCGACCGCAGGACAGGCCGATGGGGAAGGTTCAGCTACGCGACGGCCTCTACATCGGCATCGCTCAGGCTCTGGCGCTCGCCCCCGGCGTGTCGCGCTCGGGGGTGACCAT
>JBOGZH010000317.1:0-1699 GCA_050697095.1 Solirubrobacterales bacterium | reverse complement strand
CGCCAGCCGCGCCGCCAGCTCGTCGAGCTGCGCCGCGGCGGGCTCCGAGGGATCGGGGGGGTCCACGGCCGTGAGCGGACGCCCGACCCGTCCCTCGAGCGCGAGCGCCGTGCCCGCGGTGACCTCGCCCTCGCGGAGCTCGGGGCCGAGGGGCTCGCGCCACGCGAGATTGACATGGACGGGGCCCGGGCGGGGCTCGCCGCGCGCGGCCGCGTACGCGCGACACGCCACCGATCGCATGTGAATCAGCCCCGCATCGTCGGCGTCGTGGGTGCCGGCCTCGCAGAACCAGCGAACCGCGGGGCCGTACAGCTTCAGCTGGTCGATCGTCTGCCCGGCGCCGATCCCGCGCAGCTCGGGGGGTCGATCCGAGGTGAGCACGACCAGCGGGACCGCCGCCTCGTCGGCCTCGACCACGGCGGGATGGAGGTTGGCGGCCGCGGACCCCGAGGTGCACGCGACCACCGCCGGGCGCCCGCTCGCGTGCGCCGCCCCGAGCGCGAGGAACCCGCCCGAGCGCTCGTCGACGTGCACCATCACCTCGATCTCGGGGTGACGCCACAGCGCGAGCGCGAGCGGGGTGGAGCGCGAGCCCGGCGCGATCACGGCGTTACGCACGCCGCAGCGGGCGAGCTCCTCGACCATCGCCGAGGCGAGGGCGGTGTTGCGGTTCGTGCGATCCACAGCCGAAGAACACGCTACCCGGCCGCGGCGGCATGCGGCCTCGTTCGTGCTGCTCCGTCCGCCGCAGCACGATCTCGCCCACATCACCATTCGCCTTCCGTGGCTCACTGAAGCGAGGTCGCGTCAGGACCGGTTGCTCGGGTCGCGAGCGAGCGGGAGACGAGTACGCGGCCGGTTAGATGACCCGGCGCCGAGCAAGCGCCGATTCGTCGATCTCGACCCCGAGCCCGGGGCGCTCGGGTAGGTGGAGGGCGCCGTCGCGCACCTCGCACTCGCCGGAGGCGATCGTGTCGGCGAACAGCAGGCGGGTGGCAAGCCCGTGGGCGAGGCCCGGATCGGGCGCGTCACGGTAGATCGCCTGCGCGGCGTGGGCGGCGGCCGCGATCCCGACCGGGCCGTCGAGGGAGCTCGACAGGTAGACCGGCAGGTGCTTGGAGACCGCGGCGACCCCTCCGATCCCGCCGGTCTTCGCGAGCTTCACCGTCGCGAGCTCGCAGGCGCCGGCCCGCTTCGCGCGCGCGGCGTCCTTCGCGGTGGCGACGCTCTCGTCGGCGACGACCGGTACGCCCGTCGCGGCCGCCACCGCCGCCATGTCGCGAAGGCGCTCCGTCGGTTGCTCGACGAGCTCGATCGTCAAGCTCTCCAGCTCACCGAGGATCGCGATCGCGTCGTCGCGGCTCCAGCTTCCGTTTGCGTCGATCCTGATCAGCGCCCCTGGCCCGAGCGCTTCCCGCACCGCGGAGACCTGGCGCAGGTCGTCGCCGACGCCCAGCTTGAGCTTGAAGGTCCCGAAGCCGCGCGCCGCCCACACCCGGGCGCTCTCGGCCACCTGATCGGGGGATCCCGCGGCAAGCGTCGCGTTGCAGCGAACGGGCCTCGCGACGTCGGCGCCCAGCAGGCGCCACACCGGCATCCCCGCCGCCTTCCCGGCGAGGTCGAAGAGGGCCATCTCGAGCGCGGCCGCCGCCGGGGGCGGCAGCCGCCGCCCCGCGGCGGCGTGGACGAAAGCGTCGAC
>JBOGZH010000316.1:0-2459 GCA_050697095.1 Solirubrobacterales bacterium | reverse complement strand
GTTTCAGGCCTACCACATGATGGTCACCTGGGTTCGCGGCCACTTCAAGGACGTCCATGGGCGGCTCGAGTGGGACCCGCAGGAGCCAGTCGCGACCACCTTCGAAGGGGTAATCGACGCCACAAAGCTGTGGACTGGAGAGCCGACCCGAGACGCGCACCTGCGAAGCGCCGACTTCTTCGACGTCGAGAACCATCCCAAGATCACCTTCGCCGGGCGTCTCGTCGAGCGCACCGCGGACACGCACTTCGACGCGGTCGCGGACGTGACGATCCGCGGCAACACCCGGTCCGTGCCGTTTGACGTCGCGTACCTCGGTCAGTGGGAGGCCCCGTTCTGGGTCGGGGACGAGAACCGCGGCACGATGCGCCGGATCGGGTTCGAGGGCCGGACCAGGGTCAACCGACACGACTTCGACGTCTCCTGGCAGGACGACCTGCCGGGCGGCGGGCGCGTGGTCAGCGACGACATCGATGTCGTTCTCGACATCGAGGCGATCCACGAGGGCGACCTGGAGAAGACCGGCGCCATCGAGCACTATCGAGGCTGAGCGCCCGGTCCCCCGTCGGCGGGCGATCGTCTCGGTCGCGGTCGCCGCGGTGGCGATGGACACCGCGCTGCTCGGCCTGATCGCGCCGCTTCTGCCCGAGATCGAGGAGCGAACGGGGGCGAGCGACGCGGCGCTCGGTGTTTCGCTCGCCGTGTACGCGGTTCCGATCGTCTTCCTCTCGCTGCCCCTGGGACGGGCCGCGGACGCGGTCGGAAGGCGGTCGCTGCTGATCGGGGGCCTGTCCCTCACCGCCGCGGGCTCCGGCCTGATCGCCGTGTCAGACTCGCTCGCGGTGCTGATGGCCGCCCGCGCGGTCCAGGGGGTCGGCGCGGCGGCGAGCTGGATCGCGGCGCTCGCCGTCGTCTCGGACCTCGCGCCGCCGGGGAAGCGGGGCGAGGCAATCGGCGTCGCGCTCGCCGCCACAAGCATCGGCTCGATAGCCGGCCCGGCGCTGGGCGGCGTGACCGCCGACCTGCTCGGGTTCGCGGCCCCGTTCCTGATCGTGTGCGGGACCTCCGCGGTGCTCGCCGCTGCTGTCGCGACGGTCTTTCCCCGCGAGGCGCGGCGTGACCCTCCCGAGACTCCCGCGTGGCGAAGCATCGTGCGCGCGACGAGGTCGGGGATCGGCGCCGTCGCGATCGCGATCACGCTCGCGGGGGCGGGCGTGCTGGGCCTGGTGGAGCTGGTCGCGCCGCTCGATCTCGACTCCCGTCTCGGCCTCTCGAGCTCGGCGATCGGCCTCCTGTTCGCGCTCTCGATTGCCGTCGACGCTCCGCTCGCGCCGATCGGCGGCCGGTGGGGCGACCGCCGGGGACGGCGCGGGCCCGCGATCGCCGGTCTCGCGACGCTCGCGTTGTCCGTCGCCCTGCTCGCGGCGTTCGAGGGGACGCTCGGCGCCGCCCTCGCGCTCGGCCTCTTCGGGGCCGGCTTCAGCCTCGCGTTCGCCGCCGCCGTCCCGTGGCTGGACGAGGCCTTCGGAGCGGTGCAGCGGGGCCTCGGCTACGGCCTGCTCAACCTGCTGTACGCGACCGGGTACGCGATCGGCCCGCTTCTCGGCGGAGCCATGCTCGAGCTCGCGAGCGCGGACTTCGCCTACCTGCTCGCCGCGGTGCTGCTCGCCGCGGGAGCAGCGACGCTGGCGGTGCTACGCACGCCGGGCGCTCAGCGACCCCGCGACGTGCTCGTCACGTCGCGGGAATGACTCTCGGGCGAGGGCATCGATGACGACGGCGCCCTCCTCGTAGACGACGACCGGGTTCAGCTCGAGCAGCTCGAGCTCCGCGGCGAGCAGCAGCTCGCCGGCCTCCGCCGCCACGCGGGCCGCCGCGCCGACGTCGAGCTCGGCGCGTCCCCGACCGCCTGTCAGAAGCGGGGCGCCGCGAAGCCTGCGAAGCGCGCGCTCGACCTGCTCCGGGGTCGCGGGCAGGGGGACGATCGCGGCGTCGTCGAGGGTCTCCGTCCACACTCCGCCGAGCGCCACCACGAGCGACGGGACCACGCCCTCGCGCTGCGCGGCGACGAGCAGCTCGACACCCGGCGCCGCGAGTCGCTCGACCAGCACCGTGCCCTCGCCGATCGCGAGCAGGCGCCGGTGCGCGGAGCGGAGCTCGTCCTCGGTGCGCAGATCGAGCGCCAGCGCGCCGAGCTCGCTCTTGTGCCGCAGGCCCTCGTTGGTGAGCTTCGCGGCGACGGGCGGGCCGAGCTCCGCGAGGATCGCCACGGCGTCGTCCGCGTCCTCGGCGACGCGCCCGGGGACGACCGGGACGCCGGCCTCGCGCAACAGCGCCTTCGCGTCGTGCTCGGAGAGCCAGCGCCCGGCCTCCGAGTGCGAAGAGCTGGGCGCGCCGCCTCGCGCCGCGGCCGCGATCTCCCGCAGCCGCCCCGGGTCGCCTGGCGCCCGCCCCAGCGC
>JBOGZH010000315.1:0-1628 GCA_050697095.1 Solirubrobacterales bacterium | reverse complement strand
CGACCGCGTACCCGCACAGGATCGCGCCGAGCGCGAGCGCCGCGCGGTCGCGCCCGCCGCGCTCCTGGTCGAGGGCGCCGGCCAGCAGGCCCGCGCCGCGGAGCGCCGCCATCTCCACCACCGGGCTGGCAAGCGGCGTGTAGAGCGACTCTCCGCCGTGGGCGAGCGCGTTCATCGCGCTGGAGCGGAGCCGATCCTCGGGCTGCGAGGTCATCGCGTCCGGGTCGGCGAGGACGAGGGCGGGGCGCACCAGCCCGGGGGCCTCGTGCCCGTCGGGGAGACGGTGGATCGCGGTCATCGGGGCGCCGGACAGGGTCGTCGGGATCCCGCAGACCCGTCCCCCGCGCACCGCGGCGATCGCCTTCGCCGTGTCGATCACCCGGCCGCCCCCGAGCGCGACGATCGCGGTCCCGCGGACGCTTCCGATGATCTTTTGCGCCGCGTTCGGGACGCCGCCCGACGGCACTTCGTGAACCGACCCGAAGCTCTCGAGCTCGGGCGGCGCGTCCCGGAGCGCGCGCTGCGTGCTCAGGACGTCGAACTCCTCCCACCCGCTCTCGCGCAGCAGCCCGGCGGCGCCGGACAGGGCGCCGCGGCGGAAGATGATCAGCCGCTCGCCGTCTTTCCATCTGAAGTCGGTCAAGCCCGGGGCGGGACTCGAACCCGCAGTCTCCGGTTTACAAAACCGGTGCTCTACCAGTTGAGCTACCCGGGCAGATCGCTCTCACGGTAGCGCCGATCGCGGCTACGGCCGCGACGCCTGGAGCTCGAACGGGCCCGCGCCGTCGACGCGGCGGACCGCGACCCGCAGCTTGCGCTTCCCGCACACCGTGTAGTGAACCTCGTGGTCCCGCCCGGCGCCCACGGCCCGCTCGAGGACGCGCTTGCGCTTCGCGGCGAGCAGCCGCAGCTCGAACTCGGCGCGGGGCGGGGCGTGGAGCTCCACCGTGAGCCGGCCGTCGAGCGGCGTCCGCAGCAGGGTGACGTCGCGACGCTGACCCGGTTCGAGCGTTCCCCCCCACGCGAGAGGCGTCCTGCGGGTCCATGGCGACGTGACGTCGGCGAAGATCGCGCCGAATGCGTCCTGGTCCGGGCGCGCGATGTCCCACTGCCACCGGATCGCGTTCGGGAAGCGGTAGAAGGCGAACGCCTCCGCGAATGCCTCACCGGGGTTCTCGAAGTAGCGGAAGGGGCGGATCCGGCCCCGATCGATCCCCCGGCAGATCCCCTCGTGGGTCGACCACCGCTTGGTCCCCCGCTCGAGCGCGCTCCATGGCCTGTTCTTGCGGTTCTGGGCGAGGTGATGGCCGTACTCGTGCGCGATCACGAACTCGCGTGGCGGCTGCCCCGGGTCCCCCTCCTGGCCCGGGACGATCATCTCCTCGGTGCTGGGGTAGTAGCAGGCGAGCGCTCCGGCGCCGCAGTCCCTCGGAATCTCCGCCGGCGTCGCGAGGAACACCGTGAGCCTGTTCATCTCGTCGCCGTGGATCAGGGTGCCGAGGAAGTCGACGAGGTTCTGGGCCGCGGCGTCCGGATTCGAGTAGCCCATCGAGACGAGCACGGCGACCGAGTGCCCGTCCTGGTCCTGGTAGGCCTGCGGCCCCGACGCGGCGCGCGCGCGGCGCACC
>JBOGZH010000314.1:0-1969 GCA_050697095.1 Solirubrobacterales bacterium | reverse complement strand
CCTCAGGCCTACGCAGCCGCACGAGCCCGTCCATGGTGGCCTTGACCAGGTTGATCGGATTCTGCGTCCCAATGCTCTTCGTAAGCACGTCGCGGACACCACCCAGCTCGAGCACGGCGCGAACGCCACCGCCGGCGATGACGCCGGTACCGGGGCTGGCCGGCCGCAGGACGACGTGGCCGGCGCCGAAGCGGCCGATCACGCGGTGCGGGAGCGTCTGGCCGTACTTCGGGACCTTGATCAGGTTCTGGCGGGCGTTCTCGACGCCCTTCTGGATCGCGAGCGGGACCTCGCGCGCCTTCCCGTAGCCGATCCCGACCACGGAGTCCTCGTCGCCGACCGCGACCAGGGCCGTGAACGAGAAGCGCCGGCCGCCCTTCACGACCTTGGCGACGCGGTTGATCTCGATCACCCGCTCCTGGAGGTCGAGTCCCTGCGGGCTGACTGTCTCAGCTTGCGTTCGCATCGAATCCAGCAAGGTAGCGAACGACTGTTTCCGGGCTCATAGCTTGAGCCCGCTCTCCCGGGCGCCCTCGGCGAGCGCCCGCACGCGCCCGTGGTACCGGTAGCCGGAGCGATCGAACACGCACACCTCGACTCCCGCCGCCTTCGCGCGCTCGGCGAGCACGGAACCCGTGCGCTTCGCCTGCTCCATCGAGTCGAGGCCGCGAAGCTCCTTCTCGGTCCAGTTCACCGCCACGACCGTCTTCCGTGCGTCGTCGTCTATGAGCTGCGCGGAGATGCCCCGGTTCGAGCGGTACACCGAGAGCCGCGGGCGCTGCGCCGTGCCCCGGATCTTCGCCCGGACGCGCTTGCGGCGGCGGCCGCGCCTCTGCTGCTTGGTGAGGACGGTCATGCCCGCTTCCCGACCTTCCTGCGCACGTACTCGCCCGAGTAGCGGATTCCCTTCCCCTTGTAGGGCTCCGGGGGACGCTGCTTGCGAATCTGCGCGGCGGTCTCACCGACGAGCTGCTTGTCGATCCCGCGCACGACGACCTCGGTCTGCTGCGGGACCTCGAACTCGATTCCCTCCGGCGCGGAGACCGAGACCGGATGCGAGTAGCCGAGCGCGAGCTCGAGCGCCTTGCCCTGGAGGCGGGCGCGGTAGCCGACGCCCTGGATCTCGAGCCGCTTCTCGAAGCCCTGGGTGACCCCCTCGACCATGTTCGCGATCAGGCTCCGGGTCAGCCCGTGCAGGGCCCGATGCTCGCCGCGGTCCGTGGGCCGCTCGACGGTCAGCGAGCCGTTGTCCTGCTCGATGCGCATCGCCGGGCTGACCGCCTGGCTCAGCTCCCCCTTGGGGCCGTTCACGGTCACGCGGCTCTCGGTGACCGACACGGTCACCCCCTCGGGGATCTCGATTGGCTTCTTTCCGATTCGACTCATGGGATCAAGTCACCAGATGTAGGCGATCACCTCTCCGCCGACACCCTCGGCGGTCGCATCGTGCCCGCTCATCACCCCGCGCGAGGTGGAGACGATCGCGGTCCCCATCCCGCCGAGGACGCGCGGGACCTCGGTCCTGTCCACGTAGCGGCGCCGGCCCGGACGGGAGACCCGTTCCATGCCGGTGATCACGGGCTCGCGGTCGTCGGTGTACTTGAGCTGGATCCTGATCGTCTCGCCGACGGGGTTCGGCTCGACCGAGAAGTCGCTGATGTAGCCCTGCTCCTTGAGGATGCGGGACATCTCCTTCTTCAGGCGCGAAGACGGGATCACGACCTCCTCGTGCTCGGCCTTGAGGCCGTTGCGCAGGCGGGTGAGGTAATCGGAAATGGGATCGGTCAGCATCGCTCTACCAGCTCGACTTGGTCATCCCGGGGACATACCCCTGGTGGGCCTGTTCGCGCAGGCAAATCCGGCAGAGGCCGAACTTGCGGTACACCGCACGCGGGCGGCCGCAGTTGCGGCACCGGTTGTAGCCCCGGGTCTTGTACTTGGGCGGGCGCGCCTGGCGCACCTTCTGGGA
>JBOGZH010000313.1:0-3391 GCA_050697095.1 Solirubrobacterales bacterium | reverse complement strand
CCCCCGCGCGCCGCACGCCGCGCCGCGCCCCCGCGGTCCAGGTGATTCCCGCCGCCGCGGCGAGGACCGCGGGCGCGGTCGGCGATCTCGCCGACTCGGGGTTGATGGTGAGGCTGACCCGGGGGCGGCTGTGGATCGGGGTCCTGGCGGCGCTCCTCGCGGGGATCGTCGCGCTCAACGTCCTCAGCCTCAGCCTCACGAGCGATTCGGGCAGGCTCACGGAGCGAAGCGAGTCGGTGGCGCAGGACAACTCCGTGCTTCGCGCCCGGCTCGCGAAGCAGCTATCGAGCCGGAGGGTCGAGTCGATCGCGGCGAGCCTCGGGCTACAGGTCCCCGATCCGCGCGAGATCGTCTACCTGAGCCCCGACGGCGACGATCCCGCGGTCGCAGCCCGTCGGCTCGAGTCCGGGGAGCTCGGCGCCGCGCCCGATCTCGCCACCGCGCCGACCGCGCCGACCGACGACCTGACGGCCCCTTAGCTGGTCCCGGGAGGCGGGCGCCGGTGAGAATGATCGAGAAACGGGTGGGGCTCCTGTTCTGTGCCTTCCTGCTGCTGTTTTCGGTGATCCTCGTGCGCGCGGTGTGGCTCCAGGGGGTGCGCGGCGCGGAGCTGGGAGCCGAGGCCGTCAGCCAGCAGACCGAGACCGTCACGGTCCCCGGCTTCCGGGGGCGGATCCTGGATCGCAGCGGCGGGCAGCTCGCCGTCTCCGAGGACGCGGCGACCGTCTTCGCGACGCCCTACCAGGTGCGCGACCCGGCCGATGCGGCGCGCCGCCTCGGTCAGGTCCTCGACGTGCCCTCGGACGACGTCCTCGACGTGCTGTCGGACCGCGAGTCCGGCTTCGCGTACCTGCAGCGAGAGGTCGACGTCCTGACGGCCGAGCGGGTGCGCAAGCTCGACATCCACGGCGTGGGGATCCTGCCGGACAGCCGGCGGGTCTATCCGCAGGGAAAGCTCGCGGCCCAGGTGATCGGGACGGTGGGAACCGAGAACCAGGGACTGAGCGGGCTCGAGAGCCACTACCAGGACCTGCTGGGCGGGGCCGACGGCGAGGCGAAGGTGACAAGGGACGCGCTCGGCGACACGATCGAGCGCGAGACGGTGAGCGGCCAGACGACCGGCGAGGACCTGAAGCTGACCCTCGACACGGAGCTTCAGCGCCACACCGAGGAGGTGCTCGCCGAGCTCGGCACGACCTATAGCCCGGCTGGCGCGACGATCGTGGTCATGGACCCCGGCTCCGCCGAGGTCCTGGCGCTGGCGAACTGGCCCGCCGTGGACCCCACCGACCTCTCCGACGCCTCCCCCGAGGAGCTCGCCAACCACGCCACCGGATTCACCTACGAGCCCGGCTCGACCTTCAAGGCATTCACGGTCGGCGCGGCGCTGGAGGAGGAAACCGTGAACCCGGACACGATGTTCGAGCTCCCGCCGACGATCCAGGTCGCCGACCGCGTGATCGAGGAGTCGCATCCGCGCGGCCAGGTCAGCCTCAGCGTCGCCGACATCCTCGCGCAGTCGTCGAACGTCGGGGCGGTGAAGGTGGGGCTCGCCGTCGGGGCGGAGAAGTTCGACGAGTGGGTGCGGCGGTTCGGCTTCGGGGAGCCGACCGGGATCGACTATCCCGCCGAGGAGCAGGGGATCCTGACCTCGGTCGACGAGTACTCGGGCGCGACCCTCGGCAACATGGCGATCGGCCAGGGACTGTCCGTTACCCCGATCCAGATGGCGGCCGGGTACGCCGCGATCGCGAACGGCGGCACGCTTCGCGAGCCGCGCCTGGTCACCGCGCAGGGTGGCGAGTCCGTCGAGGCCCCACCCGGCGAGAGGGTGCTCGACGCCCGGACTGCAGCGCGCCTCCGAGAGATGCTCGAGGGCGTGCTCGCTCCGGGGGGCACCGCCGCGGAGGTCAAGGTCCCGGGGTACACGCTCGCGGGGAAGACCGGGACCTCGGAGAAGGCGGAGGACGGGGGCTATTCGGAGTCGGACTTCGTCGCCTCGTTCGTCGGCTTCGCGCCCGCCACCCACCCGGAGCTGCTCGTCGCGATCGTCGTCGACGAGCCGGAGGGCGGCTACTACGGCGGCGACGTCGCGGCGCCGGCGTTCGGCGAGATCGCCACCTTCGCGCTCCCGCACCTCGGGATTCCGCCGAGCTAGCAGCGCCCGGTCCACCGCGCGTATCGGGCTAGTCGCGAGCGGTGAGCTGCTGGACGGCCCAGCCGTTGCCGTCGGGATCGCTGAGCTGGACGAAGCGAATCTCGTCGCTGACCCTGTGGTCATGGTCCGCGTTGAAGCCGGTCTTCTCGGTGTAGAAGGCCTTCGCGCGGTCCACGTCGGAGACGGGAATCGCCACCAGCTCGAGCTTCCAATCCATGATCGGCGGCAGTCTAGTGCGCAGTCTCCGCCGATGGTCCGTGGCTGCCCCACGGCGTCCTTCCGGGTTGAGCTGCCGGGGCGAAACCTACAATCGCGCCATGAGGCTCTCCGAGCTGATCGAGGGCGTGCGCGTCGAGGCCGTGCGCGGCGACGCCGACGTGGAGATAGCCGATCTCGCCTACGACAGCGCCCGCGCCGGTCCCGGCACGCTGTTCTTCTGCGTGCGCGGGATGAGGGCGGATGGGCACGAGTTCGCCCCCGACGCGGTCGAGCGCGGGGCGGCGGCCCTGGTCGTCGAGCGCGAGCTGGAGCCCCCGGTTCCGCAGGTCGTCGTGCGCGACGCCCGGGCGGCGATGGCCCCCCTCGCGGTTCGCTTCTGGGACGATCCGACCGCCGAGCTGACGGTTGCCGGGATCACCGGCACGAACGGGAAGACGACGACGGCCTTCCTGCTTCGCGGAATCCTCGAGGCGGAGGGACGCCAGACGGGGCTGCTGGGGACCGTGAAGCGGATCGTCGGCGCGCGCGAAGAGGATGTGGTGCGCACCACGCCCGAGGCGATCGACCTCCAGGCGACCTTTCGACGCATGCTCGACGGCGGCGACGAGGCGTGCGTGATGGAGGTCTCCTCGCACGCGCTCGCGCTTGGTCGCAGCGCCGGGATCTCCTTCGACGTGAAGGCGTTCACCAACCTCACCCAGGACCACCTCGACTTCCACGCCCACATGGAGGACTACTTCCTCGCCAAGCGGCACCTGTTCGTCTCCGGCCAGGCCGAGCGCTCCGTGGTCAACCTCGACGATCCGTGGGGCGCCAAGCTGGTCGCCGAGATCGATCCGATCACCTTCTCCGCCGCCGGCGACCCCGGCGCCGATTACCGGGCGGCCGACGTCGCGATCGACGCCGCGGGCTCGCGGTTTCGGTGCCTCGGCCCCGATGCCGAGGTCGAGGTTGCGCTGCCCCTGCCGGGGGCGTTCAACGTCGAGAACGCGCTCTGCGCGGTCGCCTCGGTGG
>JBOGZH010000312.1:0-2783 GCA_050697095.1 Solirubrobacterales bacterium | reverse complement strand
GAGCTCGACTACGAGTACGAGGCCCAGAACCAGCGTTCCTTCTCGCGCGCCTACCGCCGCCACCCGTTCATCTACGTGCCCGACGTCCTGACCCGGCTGTCGCGGCGGCGGGTCCTGGTGACCGAGTACGTAGAGGGAATGGGTTTCGAGGAGGTGAAGCGGCTCGACAAGGAGGAGCGCGACCGGTTCGGCGAGATCGTGTTCCGGTTCAGCTTCGGCTCGATCTACCACCTCCAGCACTTCAACGCCGATCCGCACCCGGGGAACTACATCCTCATGGACGACGGCCGCGTCGCCTTTCTCGACTTCGGGATGACCAAGCGGCTCGATCCCGAGCAGATCGAGCTCGAGCAGCGCGCGGTCGACGCCGCCGCGCGGCGCGACCCCGCGGCGCTCCGCAACGCCCTCCACGACCTCGGCTTCGTCAAGAACCCCTCGAAGCTGGACTGCGAGCGCCTGATGGAGCACGTGCTCGTGGTCGGAGGCTGGTATCTGGAGGACCGCGAGATACAGATCTCGCCGCGCCGCGTGATGAAGGTGATCGAGTCGACCTCCGACCCGCGCTCCGAGTACTACGACCTGATGCGCCGCGAGAGCATCCCCGCCGAGGAGCTGATGGGAAGGCGGATGGAGACCGGCGTGCTCGCGGTCCTCGCGCAGCTGCGCGCGAGGCGCAACTGGTACCGGATCATGCGCGAGTGGGTGTACGCGGATGACCCTGCGACCGAGCTCGGGGAGCTCGAATGGGAGTACTTCGAGTCGCGCGGCGTGACCCGGACGCCGGGAATCGCCGGACCGGTGTAGCGCCCCGTCAACGCGAGGGCCTCAGCCCTGCGTCGGCGGGGTCTGCGGGCCGGCCTCGTGCTTGCCGCCGATGAGCTGCCCGCCGACGAACAGCAGCGAGATGATCAGGCCGAGCACCGCGATGCCGGCGACGACGATGAAGCTGGTCTGAATCCCAACCACGAACGAGTCGTGGACGATGTCGACGATCCGGTCCATCGCCCCGGTGGGAAGCTCGCGCAGCGCGGCCTCGGCGGCGTCGGTGCCGGCGAGGTCGCCGTGCAGGACGGACTCCTGGTGGGCGGTGAGCCGGGCGCCGGCCTCGCTCGCCTTGTCCGCGAGCTCGCCCTCCGAGGACGAGGTGAAGATCGTCGTCGCCAGCCCGAGCCCGATCGCCCCGCCTCCGATCTGGGCCATGTAGAGCAGCCCGCCGGCGAGGCTGGAGCGCGAGGGGTCGAGCGCGGTGACGCCGGCGGTCGTGACCGAGGGGTAGAACAGCCCCACGCCGACGCCGGTGACGATCAGGCCCGGCATCAGCGCGCCGTAGCCGCTGTCGGCGTCGATCCGCGAGAGCAGGAACGGCCCCACCGCGAGGCAGAGCGCTCCGGCGCCGATGATCGGCTTCGGGCCGATCCGTCCGTAGAGCGGCCCGGCGACGAACGACATGAGCGCGAACGGCACCAGCATCGCGAGCATTCCGGCCCCTGCCCCGAGCGGTGAGTAGTCGAGGATCTTCTGCATGAACTGGGGCGCGTACAGGACCGTCGCGAAGAAGACCGCCGACATCAGCAGCATCGCGAGGCACGCGCTGCGGAACTCCACGCTCTGTAACACGTCGCGGGGGATCAGCGCCGCGCGGCCCATCCGCGGCTCGATGAACCCGAAGCTGACGACGAGGATCGCGGAGAGGATGAGCATGCCGATCACGCGGATGTCCCCCCAGCCCCAGTCCACCGACTGGTCGAGCGCGAGCAGGAGCAGCAACAGGCCGAGCGAGAGCGACGCGATTCCCGGGTAGTCGATCCGCTGGCGCTCCTCCTCCTGCACCTCGTGGACGTAGCGCCACGTGACGAACATCGCGAACAGCCCGATCGGGATGTTGAGCACGAAGATCAGCCTCCAGCTCTCGAGCTCGGTGAGCGCCCCGCCGACCAGCGGCCCCATCGCGTTGCCGATCCCGGCCGCCCCGAGGATCAGCCCGCCCGCGAGCCCGGCGCGGCTCGCCGGCAGCGCGGCGTACGTCATCCCGAGGATCGCCGGCCACATCATCGCCCCGCCGATCCCCATCCCGACCCTGCTGCCGATCAGCCAGCCGATGTCCTGCGCGGCCGCCCCGAAGGCGGAGAAGCCGATGAACAGGAGGGTCCCGATGAAGAAGATGCGGCGACGCCCGAACATGTCCGCGAAGCGCCCGCCGGTCACGATCGCCATCCCGAAGGTGAGCGCGTAGGCGTTGATCACCCACTGGACGGTCCCGACGTCGACGTCGAAGTCCTCCTCGATCGCCGGCAGCGCGACGTTCAGCGCGGTGAAGTCGTTGGCGATCACCAACACGCCGAGCCCCATGGCGACGAGCGCCATCACGGTGCCGGGCTGCATCTGGTCGCCTCCCCGGCCCCCGGCGGCTGCCCCCTCCGCGGTCACGCGCGGACTCTATCCGCGCCGGCCGGACGCCCGCATCAGCCCAACTCGGCGAACAGGCGCGGGTCGTTGGTGCAGATCCCGTGCACGCCGAGAGCGCGCAGGCGGCGCATCGGCTCGACGTCGTCCACCGTCCACGCGATCACCTCGACCCCGGCCGCCTCCCCGGCCTCGATCAGCCTCCGGGTGACGAGCGGCCAGTAGACCCACATCGCCTGCACCCCGAGGTCGGGCAACGCGCCGCCGGCGAGCCGAGGGAGGCGGCGACGCATGAGCCACAGGGCGCCGGCCACCGCGGGCCTGGCCCAGCGCCTCCGGTTCCAGTCGCGGCTCACCTTCGGATATGTCCAGCCGAGCGG
>JBOGZH010000311.1:0-6152 GCA_050697095.1 Solirubrobacterales bacterium | reverse complement strand
CGCCCAAGGGGCGCGCGCCGCTGACCAAGCGCGAGGCCGAGGTCCTCGAGCTCCTCGGCCGTGGGCTGTCCAACCCCGAGATCGCCGAGCGCCTGTTCATCAGCACGAGGACGGCCGAGCACCACGTCGGCCACATCCTCTCCAAGCTCGACCTGCGAAACCGCGCCGAGGCGGCCGCCCACGCCACCCGCGTGGCGGGTGAGAAACCAGGGACGCAATAGGGGACCTCCCCGATGTAGCGGGCGGGATCCGGTGGCAGGCTCGCGCTTCCAACCGAACGAAAGGAAGGTGAGCGCGGATGACGGAGGTTCAGGCAGGCCGGCTCGAGGGGGTCGGATTCTCGGGCGAGATCGTGGCGTCGGGGGATCCGAGCTACGACGAGCTGCGCAGGGGCTTCAACGGCATCTTCGACCGGCGGCCCGCGCTGATCGCGCGCTGCGCCGGCGCGACCGACGTCGCCGCGGCGGTGAGGTTCGCGCGCGAGCGGGGCCTGCCTGCCTCCGTGTACGGCGGCGGCCACGGCGTGACTGGAAACGCGGTCTGCGACGACGGCGTGATGATCGACCTGCGTCCGATGAAGGGGATCGAGATCGACCCGGAGGCGCGAACCTGCCGCGTCGGCGCGGGGCTCACGTGGGGCGAGCTCGATGCCGCGACACAGGAGCACGGCCTCGCGGTGACCGGCGGGCGCCATCCGACCACGGGGGTAAGCGGGCTGACGCTCGGCGCCGGCTCGGGCTGGATCGAGCGCAAGTGCGGCTACACCGTCGACAACCTGCTCTCGGTCGAGATCGTGACGGCGGACGGACGGATCCTGACCGCGTCGGAGAGCGAGAACCCGCAGCTCTTCTGGGGCACCCGGGGGGGCGGGGGGAACTTCGGAGTCGTGACCGCGTTCGAGCTCAGGCTCCACCCGATCGGCCCCACCGTCCTCGGCGGGATGCTGATGTATCCGGCCGCGATGGCCGCCGGCGTGCTGGCCAACCTCCGCGACGTCATGGCCGACGCTCCCGACGAGGTCGGGTCCGGGGTCGCTTTGCTGACGGCTCCGCCCGAGGAGTTCGTCCCGGAGCCGGTGCGGGGGGAGCCGGTCGCCGGCGTGATCGTCTGCTACGCGGGTCCGCCCGAGGACGGTGAGGAGGCGCTGCGGCCGCTGCGCGAGTTCGGTCCGCCGGCGATGGACATGGTCGAGCCGATGCCCTACATCGCGATCCAGCGACTGATCGAGGATGGCTATCCCGCCGGGATGCGCAACTACTGGACCGGCGACTTCCTGGGCGGGCTTCCGGAAGAGGCGATCGAGGTCATGTGCCGGTATCACCTCTCCAAGCCGTCGCCGCTCACGCAGATCCTCACCCTCCCGGGCGGCGGGGCAGCGGCCCGGGTGCCAGACGACGCGATGGCACTCGGCTCGCGGGGGGCGCCGTTCAACTACCACATCACCTCGCTGTGGCCCGATCCCGCCGACGACGAGGCGAACATCGCCTGGACGCGCGAGCTCGCCGCGGAGCTCAAGCCGTTCACGACCGGGCACGCCTACCTCAACTTCCTAGGCGACGAGGGCGAGGAGCGCGTGATCGCGGCGTTCAAGCCGGAGGCCTACGCGCGGTTGACGGCGCTAAAGGACCGCTACGACCCCGAGAACCTGTTCCGCTTCAACCAGAACATCCGACCGAGCGGCGCGGTCGCCGGCGAGGCGGCCGAGGCCGTGCCCGCGTAGCGCCCCCGCTACGGATTACAGGCCTGGAGCTCCTCGGGCGTCTGCGCCTGGGAGATGCAGTTCAGGTACTCCTGGCTGGGGGCGCCGCCTCCCCCGCCGCCTCCGGGTAGCTGGAGTCCACCACCACCACCACCGCCGCCGAGGCTGCCCCCGCCGAGCCCGCCGCCGAGGGCGCCCTCGAGGAGGCCGGGCGGGAGGCCGAGATCGGACTCGAGCTGGCTGAACGGCTGCGCGTCGCTCGGCGCCTCGATCGTCTGCTCCTCGTTCACGTCGCTGAACGTGAGCGAGAACTCGAGGTCGACGCTGTCGACGCCCGCGTCGCTGTCCTCGGGCGGGGTGATTGCGAGGTTGAGGTCGAGCCGGCGCAGGAGCCTGTCGTCCTTGCCGGAGTACACGTCGATGCTGGCCTCTTCGACTGCGTCCTCGACCTGCTCCACCGTCTCCGGCGGAATCTGCTCGCCGGTGCCCGTCTGCTCGGAGGCCGTCTGGATGTCCTCGACGATCTGCGGCACGTTCGCGTCCGCGTGGATGTGGATCGTCTCCGTTCCCTCGACGTCCTCGTCACCCTCGTTCTCGGGCTCCGTGAGCCAGGTCGACGGATCGATGCCGAACTGGTCGAAGATGGCCCCGGCATCCTGCTCCCCACCTTCGGACTGGGCCTGACTCTGCGCCTGCTCGGAGAGCTGCTTGACCTCGTCGAAGAGCTGCTTCGGGACCTCGTAGGTGGTTCCCTGGTAGCTGACGAACGCCGCATCGGCGGTCGCGATCAGGCCGCCCTCGAAGTCGATGCTCTGGCCGTCGCCCTCTCCGCTGAGGCTGGCGGAGAGGTCGAACTGCGGAAACTCGCCCTCCTCATCCTCCTCGCCCTGGAAGGCCCCGCTGAGCGACGCGTCGAAGCTGCCTCCTTCCTCGCCCTCGGCGGACGCCGCGAGCGAGAGGTCGAGCACACCGCTGTTCACCGCCTCGTCGTTGGAGAAGGTCTCGTCGAGCACCTCCTGCGGATCCTCGTCACCTCCGCCTCCGCCTCCACAGCCGGCGATCAGGCCCGCGCCGAGAAGCGAAACGGCGGCAAGCGAAAGCAGTCTGGTCCGGGTCAAGATTGGTCCTCTCGTGGCTCGCGAGTCAGCGCAGCGGCGGAGGCTAGCAACAACCCCCCCACGATTGGCCGTGCGCGCGGACTAACATGATTCGACGATGCCCGAGCCCGAAGAGGAAAGCCGTGCTGGCGACGAAGCAGCGAGCTCCGTGCATGGGGTCGGCGACGGGAGCTTCGCGACGGAGTGCGTGGAGTGGTGCCCGATCTGCCGCACGATGGACGTCCTTCGCGCCTCCACCACGCCGGAGGTGCGCGAGCAGTGGGAGGACCTCCAGCGGGAGGCGCTACTCACCGTGCGTGCGCTGGTCGACCACTACGCCCAGCGCCTGGCCGAGCAGCGCCGCGGAGCGGAGCGTCCCGGAGATGAGCCCCGCCGGGCAACTCCGGTAGAAGAGATCCCGATCGAGTAGCAGTCGCACATGGCCGGGATGACTTGCCCGAAGTGCGGAACCGAGAACCCCTCGCGGGCGAGGTTCTGCATGTCGTGCGGGACCGCGCTCACCCCCAGCTGCCCCTCATGCGGCGCCGACAATCCTTCGGGCGCCAAGTTCTGCATCGAGTGCGGCTCGTCGCTCACCGCCGAGCCGCCGGCGCCGGCTCCGGGCGCCGCGCGAGAGGCGCTGGCCGCGGAGATCCCTCCGGAGGAGCGCCGCAAGGCGACGGTTCTGTTCGCGGACCTCTCCGGCTACACCGCGGTCGCCGAGCGGATGGACCCCGAGGCGGTGAAGTCGCTCGTGGACAGCGCGCTGCGCCGGCTCGGCCAGGAGGTGAGCCGGTACGGCGGGCAGGTGGACAAGTACATCGGCGACAACGTGATGGCCGTGTTCGGCGCCCCGGTGGCGCACGAGGACGACCCCGAGCGCGCCGTCCGCGCGGGGCTCGCGATGCAGGCCGCGATGGACGAGATCAACGAGAAGATCGCCGCCCCGGTGGGGGTCGGCTTCGAGCTGCGAGTGGGAATCAACTCGGGCGAGGTGCTGGCCGGCCAGGTCGGGGACGAGTACACGGTGATGGGCGACGCCGTGAACGTCGCCGCCCGCCTCCAGGCGGCCGCGCGACCTGGAAGCGTCACGGTGGGCGAGGGCACCTTCCGCACCACCAGGCAGGCGATCGAGTACGAGCAGCTCGAGCCGCTGACGTTGAAGGGGAAGTCCGAGCCCGTCCCCGCATGGGAAGCAGGCCGGGTGCTCGCCCCGAGGCCGACCCGGCGGGTCGGCCGAGCCGAGACGCCGCTGATCGGGCGCGACGACGAGTCGGCGCTGCTCGCCTCGCTGTTCGACCGCGTCGTGCGCGAGGGCCGACCCCACCTGGTGACCGTGATCGGCCAGGCGGGCGTCGGCAAGTCGCGGCTGATGAGGGACCTGACGAGCAAGCTCGCCGGTCGCCCGGACCATCCGGCGATCCGCGAGGGCCACTGTCCCGCATATGGCGCCCGGATCTCCTACTGGGCGCTCGCCGAGGTGATCCGGGAGCAGTTCGAGATCGTCGACACCGACGACCCAGGGGTCGCGTGGGAGAAGCTCCGCCGGGGGATCGAGGAGCTGGTCTCCGAGGCCGAGACCGAGGAGCCGCCGGAGCGCCTCGCCGCCATGATCGCCCGTCCGCTCGGGATCGAGCCGCCGAGCGAGGATCCGATCGCGGCGGCGCTGGACACCGAGGACCCCCAGGGGATGCGCGATCGCCTCTTCTCGGCGGTCCGCTCGGTCGCCGAGGCTGTGAGCCGGCGCCGGCCGCTCGTGCTCGCCTTCGAGGACATCCACTGGGCGGACGAGGGGATGCTCGACCTGATCGGGTACCTCGCTCGGTGGATCAGGGGGCCGGTCCTGCTCGTCTGCCTCGCCCGCGACGAGCTGCTCGACCGCCGCGCGGGCTGGGGCGGCGGCCGGCGCAACGCGACGACGATCGCGCTGGAGCCGCTGGGCGACGCCGACGCCCGCGAGCTCGTCACCTCGCTGATTCCCGGGGCGGGCGGGGATGGAAACGCGCTCGCGGGGCTCGCGCCCCAGGTCGCCGAGCGCTCGGGTGGGAACCCGCTGTTCGCCGAGGAGATGGTCAAGCGGATACTCGAGGAGGGGAGCGTCGCCGCGGACACCCTTCCCGACAGCGTCCATTCGGTGCTCGCGGCCCGGCTCGACTCCCTCGAGCCGATCGAGCGCCGCGTGCTCCAGCACGCCGCCGTCGTCGGGCAGACGTTCTGGGAGGGCTCGCTCACCGCGCCCGTGGACGCGGAGGCGGCCGACCTGGCGGAGGCATTGGCCGCGCTGCAGGAGAAGGACCTCGTGGTGCCGAGCGCCGGAAGCCGCCTCGCCGGTGAGCACGAGTACGCGTTCAAGCACGCCCTGATTCGCGACGTCGCCTACGGCACGCTGCCGAAGTCGGTTCGGTGCCGCAAGCACGCGGAGGTCGGGGCCTTCATCGAGGGTCGGGCGGGCGAGCGCGCCGACGCCGTGGTGGCGCTCGTCGCCGGGCACTACTGGCGGGCCGCCACGCTCGCCGCCGAGGCGAACCTCGCGCCCGAGGAGCGCGAGGAGATCGAGTCCACCGCGGTTCGCTCGCTCGAGGCCGCCGGCGACCGCGCCGCCGACCTGTACTCGAACCAGGAGGCCCTGAACCACTTCGCATCGGCACTCGACCTCGGCGAGGCGCTGGACGCCGCCGGGCGCGCGCGTATCGGGGAGAAGCAGGGCGACGTCGCGCTTCGGCTCGGCCGGGTGGACTCCGCCGTCGAGGTCTGGGAGCAGTGCCTCGAGTACCACCGCGGCCAGGAGGATCTCGCGCGGGTGGGCGATCTCCACCGCAAGATCGGCGCCGGGCTGTGGCACAAGGGAGAGCGGGAGGCGTCGATCGACCACTACCAGCGCGGGATCGACCTGCTCAAGGACGGCCCTCCGTGCCTGGAGCTGGTGCGGCTGTACGAGGAGGCCGCCTCCCTCTACATGCACACGGGCGACAACATGCTCGCGATCTACGCGTCCGAGAAGGCGCTGCGGCTCGCCGAGCGGCTCGGCGAGGCCGCCGCCGCCAGCCGCGCGCACGGGATCTTCGGGCGGGTGTTCGGCCGCATCGGGGATACCGCGAAGGCGCGCGAGAACCTCGAGCGCTCGGTCGAGCTGGCCCGCGGCTCGGACGACGGCGAGACGATCCGGGCGCTGCTCGCGCTCGGCAACCACCTCGAGATCTCGGATGCCGACTACGACGGCGCGGGCGCCGGCTACACGGAGGCGCTCGAGCTGGCCGAGCGGGTGGGCGACCTCCCGGCCCAGGTGGAGCTGCACGCCGCGCTGGCCCAGCTGGCCGTCTACCGCGCCGACTGGGAGGCGGTCGAGACCTTCACCG
>JBOGZH010000310.1:0-5398 GCA_050697095.1 Solirubrobacterales bacterium | reverse complement strand
CGCCCCGGTTGGCGACCAGGACCTTCTCGAACATGCCGCGGCAGGATAGCCGGGCGCCGGGAGGCGCCCGGCGCCCGCTGGTGCCCCGCTAGGCGGCGCGCAGCCTCGGACCCGCCTCCTCGCCGGTCCAGATCACCTGGTCGCGACCGGGACCGACTCCGACCAGGCGCACGGGTGCGCCCGCCTGCTCGCCGACGAACTCGATGTAGTCGCGCGCCTCGCGTGGGAGGTCGGACTCGCGCCGGCACTCGCCGATCCCCTCCTCGAACCCCGGGAGCTCCTCGTACTCGGCCTCCGCCGTGTGGAGAATCGACTGGTGGTAGGGGAACTCATCGAAGCGAGCTCCCTCGGGATGCCGGTAGCGCACGGCGACCCGCAGCGGGTCGAGCCCGGCGAGGACGTCGAGCTTGGTCAGCGCGAGCGCGCTCATCCGGTTGAGCCGCACCACGTAGCGGAGCGCGACGAGGTCCAGCCACCCGGTGCGACGCTGGCGCCCCGTCGTTGTCCCGTACTCATGGCCACGCTCCAGCAGCGTGCGGCCGATCTCGTCGTCCAGCTCGGAGGGGAAGGGCCCCGATCCGACCCGGGTGGCGTACGCCTTCGCCACGCCCCACACCTCGTCGATGTCGGCCGGGCCGACGCCGGCGCCGACGCAGGCCGCTCCGGCGACCGGGTTCGAGGAGGTGACGAACGGATAGGTGCCGTGGTCGAGGTCGAGCATCGCGCCCTGGGCGCCCTCGAAGAGGACGGTCGCGTCGCGGTCGAGAGCCTCCCAGCAGAGCCGGGGGGTATCGGCGATGTGGGGCTCGAGCCGGTGGCCGTAGGTGACGTACTTCTCGGTCATCGCGTGGAGGTCGAGCTCAGGGTCCTTGGCGAACGGCCTCAGCGTCTGCCGCTTCGGCTCCAGCGCGGCCATGATCTTCTTGCGCAAGATCTTCTCGTCGAGGAGGTCCTGCATCCGGATCCCGAGGCGGGCGGCCTTGTCCTCGTAGCACGGTCCTATGCCCCGCCGCGTGGTGCCGATCGAGAGCTTGCCGAGCTTCAGCTCCCCGGCGGTGTCGAGGATCACGTGGTAGGGCATGACCAGGTGGGCGTTCGCCGACACCCGAAGGCCGCCCACGTCGACGCCGCGTCGCCTCAGGTCGTCGAGCTCGCCGATCAGGACCTTGGGATCGATCACGACCCCGTTGCCGATCACGGAGATCTTGCCGGGGTTGAGGATCCCCGAGGGGATGAGGTGGAACTTGTACTCCTCGCCGTCCCGGACGATCGTGTGCCCGGCGTTGTTCCCGCCCTGAAAGCGCACGACGAGCTCGGCCTGCTCGGCGAGCAGGTCGGTCACCTTTCCCTTTCCCTCGTCGCCCCACTGGGCGCCGACGATCACGATTCCGGGCATGACCGAATGATTATGAGCGGTTCGACCTCGGAGCCCGGGCTACGGGGCGTCGATCCGGTACCGGAGATCGTCGCCGAACAGCGGCAGGGGGTCGCCGCAGATCTCGACCAGGCGCGACACCGTGCGGGCGCCGATCTGCTCCTCGAGGTCGGACTGGTCGAGGTTCGTGGTGACGACGATCGAGCGCTGCGACTCGTATCGCTCGTCGATCAGCGAATAGAGTTGCTCCAGGACCCAGTCCGAGCGCTTCTCCGCCCCGAGATCGTCGAGGTGGAGGAGGTCCACGCCGGTGAGCCGCTCGAAGAACTCGAGGTACGACTGCTCCCCCACATCGGCGTCATAGGTCCGCCTGATCCGCGCCAGCAACCGGGGCAGCGAGTAGATCGCCACCGAGCGGCCCTGCTCGAGCGCAGCCTTCGAGACCAGCATCGCGAGCGAGGTCTTTCCGGTGCCGACGTTTCCCATCAGCCACAGGCCGCGGCCCGCCTCGAGCCGGGCCTCGAGGTCGTCCACGTATTCGCGCACCACCCCGACCACTGTCGAGTCGAGATCGGTGATCGGGGGGCGCTCGAAGCTCACCCCCCGGTACTTGGCGGGGATCACCGACGCTACCCCCCTGGAGCGCGCCCGCGACACGCGCCGCTGGCGACACTCGCACGGGCGAGCGACGTCTTCGGGCCCGAGGATCCAGCCCGACCCGTCGCAGGCGGCGAACGGGCACGCCCGGTCGGTGGCCCCGGCGGCGTCGAGGCGAGCGAGCGCCCGGTCCGCCATCGTGCTCAGCCCTCTCCGGCCGCGTCGAGCATCGACGGCTCCTCGCCGGGCTTCTGCTCGACGGGCTTCTCCTGGCGCGAGAGATCGGCGAAGCCCGGGTAGTGATGGAGGAAGGCGAGCCGGACGGTGCCGGTGGGACCGTTGCGATGCTTGGCGACGATCAGCTCCGCGACGCCCGGGTCGTCGGTGTCGTCGGGGTTGTAGTACTCGTCGCGGTAGATGAACCCGACGAGGTCGGAGTCCTGCTCGAGCTGTCCGGACTCGCGCAGGTCGGAGAGGATCGGGCGCTTATCGGGGCGCTGCTCGGGGGCGCGGGAGAGCTGCGAGATCCCGATCACAGGGATGTCGATCTCGCGCGCGAGGATCTTCAGCCCCCGGCTGATCTGGCCCACCTGCTCGACGCGATTCTGACGCGGGTCCTCGGCGCGCATCAGCTGGATGTAGTCCACGATCACGATCCCGAGCTCCTTCTCCTGGGCGCGCAGGCGCCGCGCCTTGGCGCGCAGCTCGAGCATCCCAAGATCGGAGGAATCGTCGATCCACAGCGGCGCCTGCTCGAGCTCGTTGCAGGCCCGGACGACGCCCGGCCAGTCCTTCGTCGCGACCTTCCCGCGGCGCAGCCGGTCGCTGGAGAGCCGTGCGCGGCGGGCGATGAACCTGTGCGCGAGCTCTGTCTCGGACATCTCGAGCGAGAAGAGCGCGACGGCCTTGCCGTGCTTCACCGCGATGTGCTCGGCGATGTTGGTGACCATCGCCGACTTCCCCATGCTCGGTCTCGCCGCGATCATCACCAGGTTTCCCGGCTGGAATCCACCGGTAAGCGAGTCGATGTCGCGGAAGCCCGAGGGGACGCCCGTGAGAGCGGTGTCGCCCTTGGCGAGATGCTCGAGGCGGTCGATCTCGACCTCGAGGATCTGGGCGATGCTGTGAAACTCGCTCAGCCGGTCCTGGTGGGCGACCTGGAAGAGCAGCCGCTCCGCCTCCTCGACCAGCTCGTCGGGCTCCCCCTCGCGCTCGTGGACCGAGTGCTGGATCCTCTGGGCGGCGGTCAGCAGGCGGCGCATCAGCGCGTTCTGCTTCACGATCCGGGCGTAGTGGCGGGCGTTCCCGGCCGCGGGGACCGTCGAGGCGAGGGTGGAGACGGCGTCCTTGCCGCCCGCCGAGTCGAGCTCGCCGTGCTGGGAGAGGTACTCGGACACGGTCAGCGCGTCGACTGGGTCGGAGCGCTCGTGCAGGCCGCGAATCGCGCGGAACACGGTGCGGTGGCGGTCCCGGTAGAAGTCCTCCTCCTGGAGGTGGACGTCGAGCAGGACGGGCTCCATCGCGGCCTCGGAGACCATCATCGCCCCGAGCACGGACTCCTCCGCCTCCAGGTTCTGGGGCGGGATGTGCGCTTGAGCCTGTGCCTGAGCCATCGACGTCGAGCCTCGGGTCGTCCCCCGGCTTGGCCGGTCCCCGTTCCCGGTCTCACCACCTAGAGACACAGCAAAAGAGGATTAGCCCCACCCCGGACGGAGCCCGGGTCAGACAATCACACGAGCCGCCGGCTCACCAGCCCTGCGGGAGCAAGATGTGCGGCAGTTGCGCGGTTTGCCTGGGCGCCGGTGGCGCGCCGCTGGGCGAGGACCGCCGAGCGGCTACTTCTGCTCCGCGACGATCGTCTTGACCTTCGCGGTGGCGCCGCCGCCCATCTCGATTTCGATCATGTATGTCCCGACCTCGCGGATCGGCTCCTCGAGCCGGATGCGCTTGCGGTCGACGCGCAGCCCGCGGGCCTCGCGGATCGCCTCGGCGATCTCCTTCGGCGTCACGGAGCCGAACAGCTTGCCGTCCTCACCCGCGCGGTGGGCGATCGTGAGCACCGTCTTGGAGAGCAGCGCCGAGGTTTCCTGCGCCCGCTCGGCCTGCTCGCGCTCCGCGCGCTCCGTGGCCTCGCGCCGGCGCTGGGCGTCCTCGAGCGCGCCGCGGGTCGCAGGCTGGGCGAGGCGGCGGGGGACGAGATAGTTGCGCAGGTAACCGGGCGAGACGTCGACCGGGTCCCCGGCGCTGCCGAGGTCCTCCACGTCCTTGAGCAGAATCGCCTGTGCCATCAGCGCGGGGCGGCGGAAATCGGCATCAACGCTCGCCGACGTAGGGCAGCAGGGCGAGCTCGCGGGCACGCTTCACGGCGACGGCGAGCTGGCGCTGATGCTTGCGGGAGAGCCCGGTGACGCGGCGGGAGCGGACCTTGCCGCGGTCGGAGAGGAAGCGTCGCAGGGTGCCGAGGTCCTTGTAGTCGATCTGCTCGACGTTGATCCGCGTGTACTTGCGGGGACGGTGGCGATCCGGCCCCCGTCGCCGGCGTGGTGCTTGTCGCTGCTGCTGCTTGCGCGCCATCGAAGCCGGGCATGATAGCCGGTCGGTGGCGGCGCTCAGGCGGGGCTAGGCGCCCCGCGTCCCCCCTAGAACGGGATGTCGTCCTCCTTGCCCGAGCCGGCGGCGACCTTCTCGCCCTCGAAGTCCGAGGTGTCGGCGGGGACGTCGGAGCTCGCTTGGATCCCGTTCCCGCCCGCCGGGTTGTCGCCCCGCGAGCCGAGGAATTGGACGCTGTCGGCGATTATCTCGACGGCCTGTCTCTTTCCGCTTCCATCGGAAGCCTCCCACTCGCGCCAGTCGAGCCGGCCGTCGACGGCGACGGGGCGACCCTTGGAGAGGTAGGTGGCGCAGTTCTCCCCCTGCGCGCCCCACACCGTGACGTCGAAGTAGTTCGGCTTGTCCACCCACTCGCCGCTGGCGGAGTCCTTGCGACGGCTGTTCACGGCGACCCGCAGCTTGCAGACGGGAGTCCCGCTCGGGGTGCTACGTAGCTCGGGATCCTTCGTCAGGTTCCCCGTGACGACTACGCGATTCAGGTTTGTGGCTGCCAAGAGATCAGTCCCTTCTCGATCGATTCAAGTCGGTCCCGATTCTAAGTAGCGAAGCGGCGTCTTCTCTCCCCCCGCCGCGGCGCCCAGGCGCTGAATCGCGGAGCTTGCGAGATATCTGGGCGCCGAGCATCGGGGGCGAAGCCCCCGACTGCGAGGCGACAGGCAGGTCATCCGTCCTGATTCAGGGCTGCTCTTCGGGCGCCGCCGCGGGCTCGCCACCGCTCTCCGCGGGCTCTCCCTCCGGCTCGCCTTGCGCGGGCGGCGGCGACTCGTCCGGGGCATCGGCGGGCTCGGAGGCGGGCTCGGGCTCGCCCTCCGGCGC
>JBOGZH010000309.1:0-3015 GCA_050697095.1 Solirubrobacterales bacterium | reverse complement strand
CGTCGCATCTCTTCGTCCTCGGGCGCTCGTGTGCTGAAAGCACACTTCGCGCCCTGCGTCCTCGATCTGCTCGGCCACGCGCGCCCCCGGGCGCACGCGGCCATGGAACAACTCATCTAGATGACGGTGATCCCGCTCGCGCACGCGCTCGTCGGCCGCGAGGACCTGCCGATCCCCGCCTGGTTGTTCGCCTGGGGGGCCTCGCTCGTCCTGATCGTCTCCTTCGCGGCGCTGGCGGTCGCGTGGCGCGCCCCGCGTTTCGAGGAGGATCGGTGGCGGCCGGCCCCGGGATGGTTGTCCAGGCTCGCGACCAACCCGGCCACCGCCTCGGTGACCGGGTTGGTCGGAGTCGTCCTGCTCGCGGTCGTCGTGTGGTCGGGGCTGTCCGGCACCGATCAGCCGAATGCCAACTTCTCGGTCACGTTCGTGTTCGTGACCGCGTGGCTCGGCATGGTCCTGCTGAGCGTGCTGCTCGGGGACGTGTTCCGCGCCTTCAATCCGTGGCGCGCGATCGCCCGCCTCGCGGCCGGGGCGCTGCATCTGCTCATCCGCCGTCCGCGGCCCGCGCCGCTCCCCTACCCGGAGTGGCTCGGCCGCTGGCCCGCCGTGATCGGCATCCTCGCCTTCCTGTGGCTGGAGCTCGTGTTCCCGAGCGGCACCCAGACCGGGGGCGTCGCCCCGCGCGACGTCGCCCTCGCCATCCTCGTCTACACGGCGATCACCCTGTTCGCGATGTGCGCGTTCGGGACCGAGAAGTGGCTCGAGCGGGGGGAGGCCTTCTCCGTCTACTTCGGGATGTTCTCCCGCCTCGCCGCGCTCGAGCGGCGCGACGATCGGCTCGGCTTCCGCCGGCCCCTGGCGGCCGCGGGGCGGTGGGCGCAGGTCCCCGGCTCGGTCGCGCTGGTGCTGGTCGCGATCGGCGGGACGAGCTTCGACGGCGCGCAGGAGGGCGCGCTCACCGACGCGATCAAGAGCGTCTTCGATTGGCTGACGGAGCGCGGGCTGGGCTTCGCCGACGCGCTGCGGCTCACCGACACGCTCTTTCTCGTGCTCACCCTGGTCGCGGTCGCGGGCCTGTTCGCGCTCGGAATCCGGGGGATGCGAACCGTCCCCGGCTCACCCTCGGTCGAGCGGCTGCGCCGCGCCTTCGGCCACACCCTGATCCCGATCGCGCTCGCCTACCTCGTCGCGCACTACTTCAGCCTCTTCCTGTTCCAGGAGCAGGCCCAGTTCGGCTACCTGCTCTCCGACCCGCTCGGGGACGGATCGGACTACTTCGGTACCGCCGCCGCGGGGATCGACTACGGGCTGATCGGGGCGACGGAGGTCTGGTACGTGCAGGTCGCGGCGCTCGTGATCGGGCACGTGGCGGGGCTCACGCTCGCCCACGACAGGGCGCTCACCGTCTACAAGGACCCGCGCTCGGCGACCCGCTCGCAGTACTGGATGCTCGCCGTGATGATCGGCTTCACGTGCCTGGGGCTGTTCCTGCTCTCCCAGGCGAACACGTAGCCGCCGCTAGAATCGATCGAGATGAAGGCCGAGATCCATCCCGAGTACGTGCTCGCCCACGTTCGCTGCTCGTGCGGTAACGAGTTCTACACCCGCTCGACCTCGCCGGAGCTTCATGTGGAGATCTGCTCCGCGTGCCATCCGTTCTACACCGGCAAGCAGAAGCTGGTCGACACGGGCGGTCGGGTGGAGCGTTTCAAGCGCCGGGCCGCACGCCGCTCCGGGCGGGGCTAACCCCGATGTCAGCTCCGGGGTCGGACGGCAGGGGTCCGCAACCAGACACGGAGCCGGCGCGCATGCCCGACGGCATGCCCGTCGCGGGCCGCGACGCCCCGATCGGCGGCCAGGCGGTACTGGAGGGCGTGATGATGCGGGGCGTGTCGACCTGGGCGGTCGCCGTGCGCAAGCCCGAGGGCGACGTCGAGGTCACCTCGGAGCCGCTCGTCTCGTGGGCGAAGCGCCACCGGCTGCTGCGGCTTCCGGTGATCCGCGGGGTGGTGGCGCTCGGCGAGTCGCTGAAGATCGGCTTCCGGGCGCTCGCGATCTCCGCCAACGCGCAGCTCGCGGAGGAGGAGGAGCAGGAGCCGATCGGCGGGTTCACGTGGGGGATCACGATCGCGCTCTCGCTCGTGCTCGCGATCGGGCTCTTCTTCGTCATCCCGGTGGGGGCCACCAGCCTGATCAAGGACGAGCTCGGCTCGGCGCTGCTCTTCTGGCTCGTCGAGGGGGTACTGCGCACCGCGATCTTCATCGGCTACATCCTCCTGATCAGCCGTCTCCCGGATCTGCGGCGGGTCTTCGAGTACCACGGCGCCGAGCACAAGACGATCTCCTGCTTCGAGGCGGGCGATCGCCTCGTGCCGGAGCGGGCGGCGCTCTACTCGCGCCTGCACCCGCGCTGCGGCACCAGCTTCCTGCTGATCGTGATGGTGCTGGCGATCTTCGTCTTCGCCCCGATCGGCCTCCCGGAGTGGTACTGGCTGCTGGCCTCGCGGATCCTCGGGATCCCGCTGATCGCCGGGCTGTCCTACGAGGTGATCAAGTGGGCGGGACGCAACCGCCACAAGCGCTGGGTGCGGGCCGTGATGTGGCCCGGGCTGATGCTCCAGAACCTCACCACCCGGGAGCCCGACCACGAGGAGCTCGAGGTCGCGATTCGCGCCCTCGAGGCAGTGCTCGCGGTCGAGAAGCCCGACGAAGAGGCGAGGGAAGCCGAGATCGAGATCGTCGCGTAGGCTGGCTAGAAGTCTGTTGAGCGCCGGCGCCAGCGGGCGTTCCGGCCCTCTTGGTCAAGCTCGATGACGTCAGCTTTGCGCAGCTCACGCAAGACCTTGCCGATCTGCCGGTCGCTGATGTGGGGCACGACCTCGCGAATGTCGGCGATCGTGAACGTCTCGCTGACTGTGGTCCTGATGAAGCGTCGGACAGCCTCGCTCTTGCTCCCCCGAGTGGCAACGGTTTCAGCTCGGGATTCGAGCTCACGGTAGGAAGCAATGAGGATGC